>NZ_JBEZEV010000082.1:0-31952 GCF_040649055.1 Micromonospora sp. NPDC049060 | reverse complement strand
CGAAGATCGCGGTCAGGTGCTGCTCGGCGATGCCGATGCCGGTGTCGATCACCCGGAACGCGAGGACGACGTCCGTCTGGGCGAGCCCCTCGGACGGCGGCGGCTGGCGGTGGCGCGGCGGAGTCCACCGCCCACCGCGAGGGGCTCACCAGGCCGACGGTGGCGGTGGCGGCACGACCGGCGGCCGGTCGTCGCAGGTGATGGTGTTCGGCAGTTGCCACGGGGCCAGCCAACCGCCGTCGTTGCCGCCCAGGTCGGTGAGGGCGAACTCCGAGCCGGTCGCCGGGAAGTTGAACGACCCGCAGTTGTTGACGCCGACGGCGCCGACGTTGCGGGCGTCGACGTTGCGCAACGAGGCCGACCCCGCCGCCCGGGCGCTCAGCACGGAGGTGCCCGTGCCGTCGACCCGGATGTCCTGGAACCGGACGCCGGTGATGGAGTGGAGGTCCTTCACGGGCCAGTCGCTGACCAGCATGACCCACCGGTGCGGTGCCGGCGGGCGGGGCGGCGGTGGCCGGGCCGGGCGCGCCGGCCAGGACGCCGAGGGCGGTCGCGAGCGCGACGGTGGCGGCGACCGCCGCCCGGGGCCGTCGCCGTGACGACGGTCCGGGCAGCGGAGATCTGCTCAGGGGCATGGCGTGACTCTTCTCGTGGTGGGACGGGTCCGGCGGTGCGGCCGGCAGTGACCGCCGCTACGCGGCGTACACCTCAAGCTGGGACAGCTGCGCCGCGGGCCAGCCGGTGTTGCCGGTGACGCGGATCCGCACGTACCGGCCGGGCGTCCCCGGGACGGCGATCGTCACCCGGTTGCCGGTGGCCGGATCGAAGACGTGGGCGGCGGACGCGACGGCGGTGCTCCAGGCGGTGCCGTCCGGGCTCGTCTCGACCGCGATCGTCTGCGTGCGTCGCTGCCAGGCTGCGGCGGGCGGGAGCCGGAGCACGACCTGTCCGACGGGGACGGTCGCGCCGAGGTCGACCCGCACCCACTGCGGGAAGGCGTTGCCGGCGCTCTCCCAGTAGGTGTTCGCGTCGCCGTCGACGACGTTGGCGCAGCCGTAGGTCTGCACGTGGCTGCTCTCCGTCACCGGCCTGCCCCGGGCGAGGTCGGCCCCGGGCGCCGCCGCGGTGGTCGCCGACACGGCGGCGGACGGCGCCGACAGCGTGCCGGCGCCGTCCACGGCGACGACCGTGAAGGTGTACGCGGTCTGGGGCATCAGGCCGCCGACGGTGGCGGAGGTGCCCGGGACGGACGCCACGGTCTGTCCGTCGCGGCGCACGTGGTAGCCGGTCACGCCGTCGGGGTCGGTCGACGCCGTCCAGGCCAGCGACACGCTTGTCGAGGTCCGGCCGGTCACCGTGAGGCCGCCCGGCGGGGTGGGCGGGGTGGGCGTCCCGGTCGCCGCGTACACGCCGACCCGGGCGAGCTGGGCCGCCGGCCAGCCGGTGTTGCCCGCGACGGTGGCCCGGACGTGGCGGGCGGCGGTGGACGGCACGGTGAGGGTCGCGGTGTTGCCGGTCGCCGGGTCGAAGCGGACCCCGACCGGCCCGGTGAGCGTGCTGAAGGACGCGCCGTCCGTGCTGCCCTGCACCGTCACCGTCTGGGTGCGCGCCTCCCAGCCGGCGGGCACGGCGAGGACGATCCGGGCCACCTGGTGGCTCGCGCCCAGGTCGACCCGCCACCAGTGGGGGAAGGCGCCGTTGGCGGATTCCCAGTAGCTGTTCGGATCCGCGTCGACGGCGTTGCCGGCGGCGAACGCGCCGTTCTGGCTGCTCGCCGACGCCGGCCGGCCGGCGGCGAGGTCGCCCCCGGGCTGCGGGCCGCCGCCGAGGACGGGCGGCGTCGGCCGTACGGGGGTGAGGGCGAGCTGCCCCTTGAACATCCGGCCGCCGTCGGCGGTGATCCGCAGGTAGTAATCGGCGGAGCAGGCGGTGCCGTCCTCGTCCAGCGCCCGGATGCCCGCCCCCGCCGGAGTCGTCGCCTGCGTCTCGCTGGTCTTGGCGATCTGGTTGCCCTCGTTGTACTCGTCGAACATGGAGACGTAGAGGCCCTGGGCGCCCAGCCGGGTCATGTTGTAGAGGTGCCGCCAATAGAAGTCGCCGTGGCGGCGGTGCCCGGCCGACAGGTCGCCCGGCATCACGCAGGGCTGGTAGTCGATGCCGTGCGCGGCGCAGTCGGCCAGGTCGGGGACGTTGACGTTGGTGTGGAACCAGTCGAGCCCGTCGAGGGTGCCGGTGCGGCCGACCATCCACGGCGAGAGCATGTGGAACGCGTGGTAGACGTCCGAGAAGCCCGGCCGGGAGTCGTTGACGCCCTGCCGCCAGTAGGTCGGCACGCCGCCGATGACGTAGCAGCCCTGGGCCTTGAACCAGTTGACGACGTCGAGGCAGGCGGCGGGCGCGAACGGGCGGCCGTCGTCGTTGAAACCGAAGCCCCAGACGCAGACCACCGGCCGGCCGTTCTGCCGCGCGTACGCCGGTGAGGCGGTGTGCGCGGACATCCGGTCGAGCCAGTCCTGCTTGATCTGGGACTGCATCGCCGTCCAGCCGGTGACGTCGTACATGACGTAGAACTTGCGGCCGAAGCGTTCCGCCGCGCCACGGACCTTGACCGCCATGGCGTCGCGGGTCGACCCCTCGTCGCCGAACGGGTTGAACCGTTGCAGAGCGGCGGTGTCGCAGCCGTGCTCCTGCATCCAGCGGAAGTGGGTGTCGACGGTCTGCTGGTCGTAGGAGGAAGAGAGCTGCGCCGGCTGGCCGTTGCCGAGCGGCGGGTACGCGGTGGGGTAGCCGCGGGCCTACTCCCGCATGTCGGGCCAGGAGACGATCGTGGTGTTGGCCGGGGAGGGCGACTGGAACCGGTCGCGGCTCCAGTGCCACCAGCCGCCGATCGGCGCGCCGTCACCCGGGCAGCTGAACCAGCCCTGGTAGCCGACCGATACCTTGCCGACGACGTCGCCCGGCGGGCTGGCCGCGTACGCCGTGCCGCGCAGGGCGGAGACCAGGTCGGCGGGGGAGACGGCGGCGAGCGCCGAACCGGCGGCGAGGGATCCGATGAGTCTCCGACGGGACACCGCCATGGCCGCCCTCCTTCCGGTCGCGGAAAGGTATCGATGGCCATGGTGCAGTAGGCGACTCCACAATGCAAGAGCGAGACCAGGCAATGAAAGAACACGACCGGGTACGGAAATTTGTCAGATGGGGGCGGGTCGGGAACCCCTTCCGGCCCGCCCCCACCGCGGCGTCACTCCCTGAGCAGCGGCAGCACCCGGCGGCCGAGCAGGTCGACGCCACCGGCCGGGGTCAGCCCGTGCGGGGTGCCGAACTCCACCCGGGTGGCCCCGGCGTCGAACACCGCCGCGGCCTGCGCCGCGACATGTTCGGGCGTGCCGGAGAAGGCGAACAGGTCGAGCAGGTCCCCGCCGATCAGCGCGCCGGCGAGGTCGTGCTCCTGACGGGCGACGTGCTGCTGGATCCGCGCCAGCAGCTCCGGGTCGATGTCGACGTTCGGGTCGAGGGCGGCGACCACGGCGAGGTACATGGCGACCTCGGTGCGGGCCACCCGGCGGGCCAGGGCGCCGTCCTCGTCCACCACGGTGACCGCACCGATCACCACCCCCACCTGGTCCCGGCCGACGGGCGTGGCCTCGTCCAGCCAGGCGCGCATCGTCTTGGCCATCGCCGGGTTGGCCGACCCGCCGACCTTGATCTCCGAGGCGAAGGCGGCGGCCGTCCGGGCGGTCTGCTGACCCCACGTGCCCACCAGGACCGGCACGTCGGCGCGGACCGGGGCGTAGCGCAGCGCCGTGCCGGGCGCCACGGTGAACTCCCGGCCCGCGAAGCCGCCCTCGTCGCGGGAGAGCAGCAGTCGCACCACGTCGACCGTCTCGGTGATCCGGCGCAGCGGCCGGGCCTGCGGCACCCCGATCTGGTCGAGCCAGGTGCCCCGGGCCAGCCCGAGGTAGGCCCGCCCGTTCGACGCCAGGTCCAGGGCGGCGACCTGCCCGGCGATCTCCACCGGGTGCATGGTGAACGGGTTCAGGCAGGCCGACCCGAGCCGGATCCGCCGGGTGTGCCGCGCGGCCACCAGCAGCGGGAAGATCGGCGGCTGGTACATCAGGTCGCCGAAGACCGACAGCACGTCGAAGCCGTGCCGTTCGGCGAGTTCGGCCAGTGCGGCGTACTCGTCGGCGCTCTTGTCGGACTGCAGTCCGATGCCGACCAGTCGGCGTCCGTCGGTGCTCACGTCAGGTCTCCAGTCGGAATTTGGCGCCGGCCGGTCCGCTCGATGCGCATGATGACCCGCTCGTCCGGGTCCGGGCAGGCCACGTGACTGTCCCGGGCCAGCCAGTCCTCCGGCGGCAGCGGCCGCTGCTTTGCCGGCAGCAGCGGCAGGCACGCGGCGAGGGCGTAGAGGCAGAAGTGCTTGCCCGTCGGGATGCTGAGCCGGTTCGACTCGGTCAGGTCGATGTAGTCACCCGGCCGCAGGCCGCAGACGGACCGGCCCTGGATCCGCTCCACCACGACCCGCAGGTCGTAGAGGTCGGTGACCGGTTCCTCGGCGCTCATCGGAGGGCCTCCGCGTGGTGGTGCACGATCCGCCAGCCCCGCTCGTCGCGGCGCAGCACGTCCGTGACCCGGAAACAGTCGTCCGGCTGCCCGCCCGCGTAGCGGGCCCGCAGGACGTAGCGGACCAGGCCGGTGTCGTCCCACGACTCGACCCGGAACTGCTCGGGCGCGACCGAGGTGGGAGGCGCGGCCGGGCCCCGGTCCGCCGCCCGGCGGTCCCGCAGGTCGTCCAGGGCGGCCAGCCCGTCCAGAAGCTCGGGCGCGTCGGACTCCCAGATCGTCAGGTCGGGGTGCAGGCGGGCGTCGAACGCCGACCGGTCGCCCAACGACCGGTACATGTCGGTGATGGCGGCGGTGAGATCGTCAACGGTCATCGGGGCTCGCTTCCGGTCGGGGCGGACGGGGGTGTCGGGGGATCAGGAGAGTTCGGCGAGGCGGGCGCGCAGCGGATCGAGCCCCATCGGGCCGAGCCGCAGGGCGCGGTGGTGGAACCGCTTGCGGTCGAATCCCGCGCCCTCGCGCCGTTCGACCTCCCGGCGGGCCTGCTGCCAGAGCCGCGCCCCGACCTTGAAGGCCAACGCCTGCGCCGGCCAGCCCAGGTACCGGTCGACCTCGAACCGCGCCGTCGCCGGGTCCAGTCCGGCGACCCGGACCAGGAAGTCCACGGCCAGCTCGGGGGTCCACCGGCGCGCGTCGGTGACGCCGTTCCCGGCCGGGATCGGCACGTCCAGGTGCAGTCCGAGGTCGATCACCACCCGGGCCGCGCGCCACATCTGCCCGTCGAGCATGCCGAGCCGCTCGGCGGGGCCGGCGTAGAGGCCCAGTTCGTCGGCGAGGCGTTCGGCGTAGTGCGCCCAACCCTCGGCGTACCCGTGCACCTGGCACAGCGACCGCTGCCACGGATGCAGCTCGGCGGCGGTGAGGGTGATCGCGTGCTGGAGGTGGTGCCCGGGCAGCCCCTCGTGGCAGAGCGTCCCGACGTGCCGCCACACCGGCACCGTCGACTCGCCGGGGGGCGTCGACCACCAGATCCCGCCCGGCCGCGTCAACCCGGCGTCGGGCGGGGTGTAGTACATGACGCCGGAGGCGGCGGGGCTGAGCCGGCACACCACCTGGCGGGTGGCGGCCGGGATGTCGAAGTGCGGGCCGTCGAGGGCGTCGGTGAGCTGTTCGGTGCGCTCGCGCAGCCACCGCTCCAGGTCGGGCCCGACCGGCACCCGGCCGGCGGGGTCGGCGTCCAGCGCGGCCCGCGCCGCCGCCACGTCCGGGTGGCCCAGCTCGGCGGCGACCGCCCGCTGCTCGGCGGCGGTGCGGGCCAGCTCCTCCCAGCCGTACGCGTACAGCTCGTCCAGGTCGACGGTCGCCCCGAGGAAGCTGCGCGCGGTGACGGCGTACAGGTCGCGCCCGACGCCGTCGACCTCGGTGGCCCGGGGCGCCAGCTCGGTGCGCAGGAACGCGGCGAACTCGGCGGTGGCGGCGCTGGCCAGTTCCGCCCCGGCGGCCAGCTCTCCGGCCAGCGGCCCGCCCGGGTGGCCGGCCACCAGCCGGCCGTAGAAGTCGTCGGCGGTGACCCAGGCGGTGCACTGGTCGGCGACCGCCAGCACCTGCCGGCGGGCGACCAGGTGTCCCCGCTGCGCCGAGCGGCGCAGCGTCTCGGCGTACTGGCCGAGGGCCGTGGGCACCCGGCGCAGGTGCGCGGCGACGACCGCCCAGTCCTCGTCGGTGGCGCGCGGCAGGTTGTCGAAGACCTGCCGGACCAGGTGCACCGGCGTCGCCAGCGGGGCGAGCAGCCGGGTGGTGAAGCCCGCGTCGTAGAGGTCGACCTCGCTGGCCAGCCGGTCGCGCAGCGCCCCCGCGAGGGCCCGCTGCGCCGTGCCGTCGGCGTCGGCGCCGGCCGCCGCCGCGGCGGTGCCGCGCGCCAGCTCCGCGCGGGCGGCGAAGCCGTCGGGGGAGAGGTCCGCGAAGTGCGATCCGGGGGTACGACCCGCCGCCTCGGCGGCCTCCGGGTCCAGCTCGGCGAGCGCGTCGAGGTACCCGTCGGCGACCTCGGTGATGGTCGTCATCGGGCGACTCCGAGGCGGCCGTGGTCGTCCCGGTATCCGACGCCGCCCTTGAGTACCGTGTGCAGGGTGCGCAGCGCGGACACCGACCGGGTGGGGTCGTCGCGCAGGACCAGCAGGTCCGCGTGCTTGCCCGCCTCGACGCTGCCGAGCGTGTCGGCCTGGCCCAGCCACTGCGCGGGGCGGATGGTGGCGGACTTCAGCGCGTCGGCGACGGGCATCCCGGCGTCCACCATGAACTCCAGCTCACGCACGGTCGCGGTCGTCTCGTCGTAGCCGGCGTGCGGCGGCATGTCGCTGCCCAGCGCGATCGGCACCCCGTTGCGGATGGCGTGCTGCAGGCTCTCCCAGTGCCGGGGCCCGGCGCCCAGGGCGCGGTCCATCAGCCAGCCCGGCACGCCCGCGTCGCGGAAGAACTGCTCGCAGCGGCTGACCACGATCGTCGGGACGTACCAGACACCCCGGTCGGCCATCAGCCGGGTCACCTCGTCGGTCAGCTCGTAGCCGTGCTCGACGCAGTCCAGGCCGAGTTCCACGGCGCGGCGCACCGACTCGGCGGGCCCGGCGTGCGCGGTGACCTTGCGGCCCCAGTCGTGCGCCACCCGGACCACCGCCGCCAGCTCGTCGTCGAGCAGCTGCGGGGTGTCGATCGACTCGAACTCGCCGGCGATGCCGCCGGAGATGCACACCTTGATCAGGTCGGCGCCGGCCCGGATCTGCTGCCGGGTGAGCCGGCGGAACCCGTCCGCCCCGTCGGCCTCCAGGGCGTCGGCCTCCCAGCCGTGCCCGCCGGTGCAGCAGAGGGCGTGCCCGGCGGTGAAGATCCGCGGGCCGTCCACCGCGCCGCGCTCGATGCCCTTGCGCAGGGCGAAGTCGGCGTACCGGCTCTCGCCGACGAGCCGGGCGGTGGTGACCCCGGAGTGCAGGGTCCGCCGCGCCGAGTCGGCCATCAGCAGCACCAGCTCGGCGAGGTTCGACCGGTGCACCTCGTCGCCGAAGTGGCCGGGCAGGCCGAGTGAGAGGTGCACGTGCATGTTGGTCAGGCCGGGCATGACGTGGTCGCCGTGCAGGTCGACCACCCGGGCGCCGCCGGCCTCGGCGAGGACGTCGTCGACCGGGCCGACCGCGCGGATCGTGCCGTCGGCGCCGACCCAGACGCCCTGGTCGCGCTGGAGGTCGTCCCGCACGCCGTCGTAGAGCGCGAGGTTGACCAGGACCTGTTCGGTGGGGATGTGCATGCGGAGTCCTCTACGCGGCGGGCGCGGTGGTCGGCGCCACCGTCGGGTCGTTGAGCCAGCAGGCGGCGCTGCGGCCGCCGAGGTCGAGCGTGGGCGGCTGCTCGCCGCACGGCGCGAAGGCGTGCGGGCAGCGCGGCCGGAACCGGCACCCGGTCGGCGCGTGCGCCGGGTCGGGCACCTCCCCGGCGAGGGTCCTGGGCAGCTGCGGGTGCGCCGAGATCTGCGGCACCGCGTCGATCAACGCCTGGCTGTACGGGTGCCGGGGCGAGCGCCACAGCTGGCGGGTGGGCGCGGTCTCCACGATCCGGCCCAGGTACATCACCGCCGTGACGTCGGCGATCTCGTGCACCAGGGACAGGTCGTGCGAGATGAACAGCATGCCCATGTCCAGGTCCCGGACCAGCCCGACGAGCAGGTTGACCACCTGCGCCTGGGACGAGGCGTCCAGCGCGGTGACCGGCTCGTCCGCGATGATCATCCGGGGCTCCGGCGCGAGCGCCCGCGCGATGGCGAGCCGCTGCCGCTGGCCGCCGGAGAACTGGTGCGGGTACCGCTCCGCGGCCCCGGCCGGCATGCCGACCCGGTCCAGCAGGTCGGCGACCCGCGCCCGGCGGGCGGCGCCGGTCACCGTGTCCGGCACCCCGTCGAGGAGCTGGGCGCCGATGGTGCGCCGGGGGTTCAGCGACGCGTACGGGTTCTGGAAGACCATCTGGAGCCCCACCTGCGGCACCGGCCGGCGCCGCCAGCCGAGCGGGGTGACCGGGCGCCCGGCGAACCGGATCGCCCCGGCGCTCGGCGCGGCCAGCCCGACCGCCACCCGGGCCAGTGACGACTTGCCGCAGCCGGACTCGCCGACCAGGCCGACGATCTGGCCGGGCGCCACCTCGAGGCTCACCCCGGCCACGGCCCGCACCGGCCCCCGGCCGCGCGCCTTGTACTCGACCTCGACGTCGCTGATCTCGAGCAGGTTGCCCGAGCCGACGGGCTGGTTCATGCCGCCACCTCCAGGTGCGGACGGACCACGCAGGCCACCGACCGGTCGGCGCCGGCGGGGGCGAGCGGGGGCGGCGCGCTGCCGCAGGACGGCTCGGCGTACCCGCACCGGGGTTGGAACGGACATCCGGGCGGCGCCTGCCCCGGCGCCGGCGGCCCGCCCGGGATGGGGCGCAGCGTGCCGACGGCCTGGGTGCCGTGCGGGCGGGCGCCGAGCAGCGCCGCCGTGTACGGGTGCTGCGGCGCGGTGAGCAGCGCCCCGGTGGGACCGGTCTCCACCACCCGCCCGGCGTAGAAGACGTACCCGCGGGTGGTGAGGGCGCTGAGCACGCCGAGGTCGTGGGTGATGAAGGCGACGGCCAGCCCGGTCTCGGCGCGCAACTGGTCCAGCAGCGCCAGGATGCCGGCCTGCACCGTCACGTCGAGCGCGGTGGTGGGCTCGTCGGCGATCAGCAGCCGGGGGCGGGCGGCGAGGGCGATCGCGATGGCCGCCCGCTGCCGCATGCCGCCGGAGAACTGGTGCGGGTACGCCCGCACCGCCCGCTGCGGGTCGGGGATGCGGACCTGCTCGAGCAGCTCCACCGCCCGCCGGTCGGCCGCCCGCCGGTCCAGGCCCAGGTGGACCTGCATGTGTTCGGTGAGCTGCCGGCCGATCGTGAGCATCGGGTGCAGCGCGGCGGTGGGGTCCTGGAAGACCATCGCGATGCCGGCGCCGCGTACCTTCTGCCAGCGCTTCGTGTCCAGGCCGAGCAGCTCGGTGCCGGCGAACCGGGCCGATCCGGTGACCTTGGCGCCGGCGGGCAGCAGCCCGAGCAGGGTCTGCGCGGTGAGGCTCTTGCCGCACCCGCTCTCCCCGGCGATGCCGACCATCTCGCCCTCGTCGACGGTGAACGACACGTCGTGCAGGATCGGCAGCGGCCCGGTGGGGCCGGGCAGGGTGACGGCCAGGGAGTCGACCTCGAGCAGAGGTGCCATTTCTCAACGTCCCTTCGCGTAGCGGGGATCGATCCGGTCGCGCAGCGCGTCGCCGAGCACGTTGAAGGCCATCACCACGGTGAGGATGGCCAGACCGGGGAAGACGCTGACCCACCACATGGAGAGGTCCTGCGAGCCGAGCGCCACCATCGAGCCCCACTCGGCGGCCGGCGGGCGGGGGCCGAGGCCGAGGAAGGACAGCGCGGAGAGCAGCAGCACGGCGTTGCCCAGTTCGAGGGTGGCCAGCACGATCGCCGGACCCACGCTGTTGGGCAGGACGTCGCGGCGCAGCGCGCGCATCGGCCCGATGCCGAGCAGCCGGGCGGCGCTGAGGTAGTCCTCGCCGCGCATGGTCAGCACGGCGCTGCGGATGACCCGGGCGTAGACCGGCCAGGAGACGATGACCAGCGCGAGGACGGCGTTGCGGGTGCTGGGGCCGAACGCGGCCGTGACCGCCATCGCCAGGATGATCTGCGGGAACGCGAAGACCAGGTCCGTCAGGCGCATCAGCGCCTCGTCGACGAACCGGCCCACGTAGCCGGCGACCAGGCCGAGCAGGCCGCCGATCAGCAGGGCGAGCGAGACGATGGCGAGCGCGAGGGGGATCGACAGGCGGGAGCCGTGGATCACCCGGCTGAACACGTCCCGGCCGAGGGAGTCGGTGCCGAACCAGTGCGTGCCGGACGGCGGCGCGTAGGCGTCGGGGCTCTGCGCCAGCGGGTCGAACGGCGCGACGAGCGGGGCGAAGAGCGCCGCCAGCAGCCACCCGCCGAGGATGACCAGGGCCACCACGGCGATCGGCTGGCGCCAGATGGGCCGCGCCGTCGAACGTCCCCGCAGCCGGCCGCCCAGGAAGCGGCGCCGGGTCAGCGCGGCCGTCGCCTTGGGGTCGGGCGCCACGGGATCGGGTGCGAGTGCGGTCATGACAGGCGGATCCTCGGGTCGATGAGCCCGTACAGCAGGTCGACCGTGAGGTTGACCAGCGTGTAGACCAGCGCCACGAACAGGCTGACGCCGAGGATCGCGGGCAGGTCCAGCGCCGTCGCGCTGCGGTACGCGTACTGGCCGAGGCCCGGCCAGCCGAAGATGTTCTCCACCAGCACCGTGCCGGAGAGCAGCGAGGCGAAGGCCAGCCCGGAGACGGTGATCACCGGGACCAGGCCGGCCCGCAGCAGGTGCCGGCGGAACACCACCCGGGCGGGCAGGCCCTTGGCGTACGCGGCCCGGATGTAGTCCTGCTGGAGCACCTCCAGCATGGACGAGCGGACGAAGCGGACGAGCATCGCCACGGTCAGGCTGGTCAGCACGAGCACCGGCAGGATCAGGTGCTGGGCGGCGTCCCAGGCGACGTCCCACTGGCCGGCGAGGGCGGCGTCGACGGTGTACATGCCGGTCACCGTCGGCGGCGGGCTGAAGTCGGTCGAGAGCCGCCCGCCGCTGGGGGCCAGGCCGAGCTGGTAGAAGAAGACGTAGAGCACGACGAGCGACAGCCAGAACGGCGGGGTGGAGAGGCCGAGCAGCGCGCCGACGCGGATCAGCTGGTCGGTGATCCGACCGTTGCGCACGGCGGCGAGCATGCCGATCCCGGTGCCGATGAGCAGCGCCAGCACCATGGTGGGGATGGCCAGTTCCATGGTCGCCGGCACGTACTGGAACAGGTCGTCGGCCACGGTGCGGCCGGTCTGCTGGGAGATGCCGAGGTCACCCGTCAGCAGGTTGCCCAGGTACTGGAAGTACTGCACGTACAGCGGCTGGTCCAGGCCCCACTTCTCGCGGAACGCCGCGACCGTCGCGGGGTCGTTGAGCGCCTGGTCGGAGAGGTTGGCCGTGACCGGGTCGCCGGGTACCACGGTGACCAGCCCGAACGTCACGATCGTGACGCCCAGCAGCAGGCCGGCGGTGATGGCCACCCGCTTGAGCAGGAAGACCAGCAGTGCCCGGTGCGGCCGGGGCCGGGACACGGTCGTGGTGACCGCGCCCGGCTCGGCGTCGTCGACTGTCGTCGTCATGGAGTGACTACCCCCGGCCCACCGCGGCGAGGTCGACCTGCCAACCGGCGGCGGTGTAGTCCGTGCCGGTCAGGTCGCCGCTCGCCACCACGGTGGAGGAGTTGCTGGCCAGGACGACGTACGGCGAGGCGGCGTTCATCGCCCGCTGCCACTCCTGCATGGCGGCGGCCCGGGCGGCCAGGTCGAGGGTCTCGGTGACCTTCTTGCCGGCGGTCACGACGGCCGGGTCGGCCCGCTCCACCGTCCAGCCCGAGCGCAGCGCGGTGGCCTGGCCGGGGGACATGTTGTTGATCAGCGAGTCGGCGACCGGGTAGTTCAGGCTCTGCGGGGTGAACCCGAGGGCCATCTTGCCCGTACGCATCTCGTCGAGGAAGGTGGTCAGCGGCTGCGGAGTGAGCTCCAGCTTGATGCCGGCCTCGGCGGCGTCGCCCTGCACCTTCGTCGCGACCGTGCCCAGGTCGACCCCCTTGTAGGTGATGGCCGGGTAGTTGAACTTGACCGTGGGGTTGGTCAGCCCCGCCTCGGTGAGCAACGCCTTGGCCTTCGCCACGTCACGCTTCGACTGCTCCTCGGCGGGCAGCGCGCCCGGGTAGGCCGGGGCGACCAGGCCGGCGCCGGGGGCGGCGCCCTTGCCGTACAGCGCGGCGATGCCCTCGTAGTCGATGGCGGCCCGCAGCGCCTGGTTGAACTTCGCGTTCGAGCTCACCGGGGAGACGGCCGGGTCGGCGTTGAGGAAGAGGAAGTAGACGGTGTCCTGCATGGCGGAGGTCTTCAGGCTGCCCGGCAGCCCCTCCAGCAGCTTGCCGGAGATGTCCAGCGCGATCTCGGAGCCGCCGGCCCGCTGCATGGTCAGCTTCTGGGTCTGCACGTCCATGTTGCGCAGCACGACGCGGCTGAACTCGGGCTTGTCGCCCCAGTAGTTGGGGTTGGCCTCCAGCACCACCTGCGCCGACGGGTCGTACGACTTGAGCACGTACGGGCCGCTGCCGACGGAGTTCGTGTCGAGGTACTGCTGCGCGGTGTCGCTCTTGGCGGCGTCGGCGGCGTCGGTCGCGCCGTGCTCCTTGGCGACCTTGGAGTTCACCACGCCGGTGGAGGGCATCGCGAGCACCACGGGGATGTTCGGGTCGGCGGTCGCCGAGGTGACCACCACGGTCCGCTCGTCGGTCTTGGCGAACGTGAGGCCGCTGACCATGACGGCCGGGCTGGCCTTGACGTTCTTCAGCCGGTTGAGGGAGAAGACCACGTCGTCGGCGGTCAGCGCGGTGCCGTCGGAGAACTTCACGCCCTCGCGCAGCTTGAAGGTGAAGGTCTTGGCGTCGGGCGACGCCTCGAACGACTCGGCCAGGGCCGGGACCGGCTTGCTCACGTCCGAGCCCTCGAAGGTCAGCAGGGTGTCGTAGAGCGAGTGCACGGCGGTGAGGCCGGTCGCCTCGTAGATCCGGCCGGGGTCGAGGGTCTTGAGGACGAACGAGGTGTTGACGGTCAGGGTCTTGGCCGAACCGCCGTCACCGTTTCCTCCGCTGCCGCCCGCGCTGCACGCGGTGCTGGAGGCTATGGCCAGCGCCGCCAGAGCGATCGCTCCGACGCGGAGCCGGCGAGGGGACACCGACATGCTGTTCCTACCTTCGTATGGGCCGGCCCGCGCGGGACGGGCTCTGGGGGCTGTCACACCCGGTGACGTCGGTGACGCCGCGGCCGGGCCGTTGGTGCAACCGTGGCGGCTTCGCGGGTCTGCGCCGTTGTGCCGTCATGGGGTTGGATGTACCCGGACGGGACTCGTGTCCGGTTCGTGCCTCAACGCCGCTTGTCTAGTAGCGCCAAACGCGTTCACCTTGTGTTTGACCACCCTAGACAGCGGCGTATAGTCACGTCAAACATTTCTAGCCACACTGTTTCGGAACGAGGAAAGACGCATGCTCGGTGACCAGCTCCGCGACCTGCGCCAGCAGCACTCCTTCACGCTGCGCCAGCTCGCGGCGGCGGCCGACGTGTCGCCCGCCCTGCTCAGCCAGATCGAGAACGGCGCCACGGACCCCAGCCTGGCCACCCTGCGTAAGCTCGCCAAGGTCTTCGACACCTCCATCGCGGCGCTGTTCTCCGAGCCGGACGCCCCGCTGGTGCACATCAGCCGGCCCGGCTCGCGGTCCCGGCTCGCCGCGCCTCCCGGGCAGATCGCCTACGACCGGCTCACGCCGGGGCGGGGCGACCTTGAGGTGCTCGAAGCCGAGCTGGCGCCCGGCGACGCCAGCTCCACCGAGCCGTGGGCGCACCCCTCCACCGAGTGCGCGATCGCCGTCACCGGCGAGGTGGTGGCCGAGATCGGCGGCGAGAACTACGTGCTGAAGACCGGCGAGGCGATCACCTTCGACTCCCGGCTGCCCCACCTCTACCGCAACGCCAGCGACCAGCGGGCCCGGCTCATCATCGCGGTCACCCCGCCGACCCCCTGACCCACCCGGCACGTCACCCGGCCCGCGTACGCGCACGTGGGCGGTACGACGCCGCCCGTCGAAAGGACCCGCAGTGGACCGTGACAGCGTCGACTGGTTCGGCTACCTCCCGGCCGTCACCACCCCGTTCACCGCCACGGGCGAGCTGGACCTCGCCGCCTGGCGCGGGCAACTGGACTGGCTCGCCGCCGAGCGGCTGCACGGGGTGATCGTCGGCGGCACCACGGGCGAGTGGTTCAGTCTCAGCGAACAGGAGCGGGCCGAGCTGTTCCGGACGGCCGCCGAGCGGGTCGGCGACCGGCTCACCGTGCTCGGCGGCTGCAACGCGTACACGCCGGCGGAGGCCATCCGGCACGCCGAGGCCGCCCGGGCCGCCGGCCTGCACGGCATCCTGCTCACCCCGCCGCCGTACGTGGTGCCCACCCGCGCCGAGGTCGTGGCGTTCTACCGGGCCGTCGCCGAGGCCGTCGACATCCCGCTCTGCGTCTACAACTGGCCCCGCGGCACCGGCGTCGACCTGGACGCCGACCTGCTGCTGGAGCTGAGCGCGCTGGACACCGTGGTGGCGGTCAAGAACTCCACAGCGGACTTCGGCGGATTCGTCCGGAGCCTGGTGGCCCTGCGGCACCGGGTGCGCTACTTCGGCATCCCCACCAACGAGGTGGGCATCGAGCTGATGACCACGATCGGCGGCGACGGGCTGATGGGCGCCGGCGCCGTGCTCGGCGCCGACCACCCCGACTTCTTCCGCGCGCTGCGCGCGGGGGACCTCGACCGGGCCCGGGTCCTCGGCGCCCGCGACCGCGTGATCATGGAGGACTGGTTCGGGCCCGACTACGGCGCCCGGTTCGGCAACGCGCAGGCGATCATGAAGTACGCCCTCACCCTGCGCGGCGTGCCGGCCGGTCACGTCCGTGCGCCGCTGCTCCCGCTGACCCCCGCCGAACAGGACCGCGTCCGGGCCACCATGACCCAGCTCGACCTGCTCCCGTGACTGCGTACGACACGGCGGTCGTCGGCGGCGGCCTGCTCGGCTGCGCGACCGCCTGGCACCTGGCCCGGGCCGGCAACCGCGTCCTGCTCGTCGAGAAGGACCAGGTCAACCGGCACGCCTCCGGGCAGAACGCGGGCAGCCTGCACTTCCAGCTGGAGTTCCGGATGGTCGAGCACGGCGACGACGCGGCCCGCGCGGCGGCCCGGGCGCTGCCGCTGCACCTGGACGCCGTGCGGGCCTGGGCGAGCATCGAGGACGAGCTCGGCGAGCGGTGCGGGGTGTCGCGCACCGGCGGGCTGATGCTCGCCGAGACCCCGGCGGAGATCGCCGTGCTGGACCGCAAGGCGGCCCTCGAACGAGAGTACGGCCTCGACGTCGCCGTGCTCTCCGGCCCCGAGCTGCGCCGGTTCGCGCCGTACCTGGCGGACACCGTGCTCGCCGCCGGCCACGTGCCCGGCGAGGGCAAGGCCAACCCGCGGCTGGTCACGCCGGCGTTGGCCCGGGCCGCCGCCCGCCACGGTGCCGTGCTGCGCACCGGCTGCCGGGTCACCGCGCTGCACCGGCGCGGCCGGCACTGGGAACTGCGCACCGGGACCGGCCCGGGGGACACCGCCGGGGAGACCCACCTGGCCGACACGGTCGTGCTCGCCGGCGGCGTGTGGACCACCGAACTGGCCGCGATGGCCGACGTCCGGCTGCCGGTCTTCCCGGTCGGGCTGACGATGAGCGCGACCGCCCGCAGCCGGCCGTTCCTGCCGCACCTGATCCAGCACGTCGGCCGCCGGCTGTCGATGAAGCAGACCGAGGACGGCAACGTGCTGATCGGTGGCGGCTGGCCGGCCAAGCTGGTCAGCCGCGCCGGACAGGTCGACCTGGAAACCAACCCGGAGCTGCGCTACGAGTCGCTGGTCGGCAACGCCGACGCCGCCCGGGTGGTCCCGGCGGTGTGGGACCTGCCGGTGATCCGGACGTGGACGGGCATGACCACGCTCACCCCGGACCACCTGCCGCTGCTCGGCGCGGTGCCGCGCCGGCCGGGGCTGTACGTCGCCACCGGCGGCTCGGCCTTCACCCTCGGCCTCACCTACGCCCGGCTCCTCGCCGCCATGGTCGTCACCGGCGAGCCCGACCGTGCGGTCGAGGACTACTCACCCGCCCGCTTCGGAGCGCTGAACTTTGTCTGAACACCGCCCGCCGCAGCCCGCCGAGGCGCCGAGGCGCACCGCGATGGGCCGGCCCGCGCCGGTCACCATCGAGGTGGACGGGCGGCCGGTGCCCGCCCACCCGGGCGAGTCCCTGGCCACCGCGCTGCTGGCCGCCGGGGAGCGGGCCGTCGGCGCCACGCGCGGCGGCGCCCGCCGGGGGCCCTACTGCAACATGGGGATCTGCTTCGAGTGCGTCGTCACGGTGGACGACGTGCCCTGCCAGCGTTCCTGCCTGGTCCGGGTACGGGCCGGCATGCGGGTCCGCACGGCGGTGCCCCGGTGAGCGCGCCCGACGTGGTGGTGGTCGGCGCCGGTCCGGCCGGGCTGGCCGCCGCCGCCACCCTCGGCCGGCACGGCGCCGCCGTCACCGTCGTCGACGAGCAGGAGCAGCCGGGCGGCCAGATCTACCGCCGGCCGCCGGCCGGGTTCACCCCGCCGGCCGCGCCGTCCGCCGCCGGTCGGGCCCTGCTCGCCGAGGCCACCGCCGCGCCCGGCGTCCGGTGGCTCGCCGACACCACGGTGTGGGGCGTTCTCGGCACCCGCGCCGGCCTCGACGGGTACGCGGGCGAGCAGCCCCCGCCGGGGCGCTACCGGGTCGCCACGCACGGCCCGGCCGGGGTCCGCCTGCTCGAACCCCGGGCGGTGCTGCTCACCGCCGGCGCGTACGACCTGCCGGTGCCGTTTCCCGGCTGGACCCTGCCGGGCGTGCTCACGGCGGGCGGTGTGCAGACGTTCGTCAAGGCGCAGGGCCTGCTGCCGGGCGGCCGGTTCGTGCTGGCCGGGGGCCACCCGCTGCTGCTGGTGGTGGCCGCCCAGCTGGTGCGCGCCGGTGCCCGGGTGGTCGAGGTCGCGCTGGTCCAACGCCGCCGCGACCTGCTGCCCGGTCCGGCCGGGCTGGCCGCCGTGGCGGGCGCGGGCGGCAAGATCGCCGAGGGCGTGGGGGCGCTGCGCGTGCTGCGCCGGGCGGGGGTGCCGGTCCGGTTCGCCACGGTCGTCCGCCGCGCCGACGGCGACCCGGACCTGAGCGCGGTGACCCTCGCCGAGGTCGGCCCCACGGGGCAGCCGGTGCCCGGGACCGACCGGGAGGTGCCCTGCGACGTGCTGGCGCTGGGCTACGGCTTCGTCCCCTCCGTCGAGCTGGCCCGGCAGGCCGGCTGCGCGGTGACCTGGGACTCGCCCGCGGGCGGCTGGGTGGTCGGGCACGACGAGTGGTTGCGCACCTCGGTGCCCCGGATCGCGGTCGCCGGCGAGCTGACCGGCGTCGCGGGTGCCGAGCAGGCGGAGGTCGAGGGGCGGCTGGCCGCCCTGGGCGTGCTGCGCGACCTGGGGCTGCTCGACGAGCGTCGGGCCGCCGCGCTGGCCGACCCGGTGCGCCGGGAACTGCGCCGCCGGCGACGTTTCGTCACCCAGGTGCTCGACCGCTTCGCGCCGGACCGGGCGGCCCTGGGCAGCCTGGTCACCGACGACACCGTGCTCTGCCGCTGCGAGGAGGTGCGGGCCGGTGACGTGCGCCGGGCGGTGGCGGCCAACCCGCACCTGGGCACCGCGAACGCGGTCAAGCTGGTGACCCGCGCCGGGATGGGCCTGTGCCAGGGCCGGTCCTGCCAGCCGGGCCTCTGCCAGTTCATCTGCACGCTGACCGGCCGGGGGCCGGAGGAGGTAGGGGCGTTCACCGCTCAGGCGCCGGTCAAGCCCGTCCCCCTGCGCGCCCTCGCGATCGGCGACGCGCCGCCCGACACGCCCTGACCGCCGCGCGCCCTGATCGGCGAGCCCTTGAGCGTGGCGCGCCCTAACCGGCGGCCCCTGACCGCCGCGCGCCCTGACCGCCGCGCCGCCCGGCGCGCCCCTGACCGACGCGACGAGCCGGCCGCCGGTGACAGCGTCGCCGCCGCGTCGCCGCCGGGCCGCGCCGGGCCGCGCCGGGCCCCTCGCCTCGATCGACAACAGTCGATCGCCATCCGTCAATCGCTTGATCGGCGGGACCGGCGCGGGCCGGCCGGCCGGAGGTGCGCGCGGATCATCCGATTTCGCCGCTCAGGGCGCCTGGCGGGGCCACGCCGGAGCCCTCGGTTTCGTAGGTTGCCCAGCACATCCGCCTCGCCGGAGAGGGGTCGCCATGGGAAACGTGCCGGGCCTGGGGGGCGTACCGCGCCGACGGCTGCTCCGCGACGGCGCCGTCATCGCCGCCTCCGTGCCGCCGCTGCTGCTGGCGGGCTCGTCCGGCGCGTCGGCCGCCGTGCCCCAGTACGACCCGCAGCAACGGTTCATCCGCCTGGTCGGCGGCGGGTACGGCGTCATCTTCGCGATCCAGGCCGACGGCGCGCTGTACTGGTACCGGCACACGGGCTGGCAGACCGGCGCGTTCACGTGGGCGAGCGGTTCGGGCCGCCGGATCGGCTCCGGCTGGCACCAGTTCCGGGCGGTCTTCGGCGGGCTCGACGGCTCGCTCTACGCCGTACGCGGCGACGGCACCGTCCACTACTACCGTTACCGGCTGACGAACTCGACTACCGGCGCCGGCACCTGGATCAGCGGCGGGCAGATCGGCGCCGGATTCGAGCGCTATCCCCGGCTGTGCGGGTTCCACGGCGCGTTCTACGGGCAGAACGCCGCGGGCGACCTCTTCCTGCACCAGTACGACCTGGTCGGCAGGACGTGGACGGTCCAGGGGGCGCGCATCGGTGGCGGCTTCACCGGCGCGGTGTTGCAGGCGGACACCTCCGGGGTCCTCTACGCCTACCACTACGGCGACCTCCGCTGGCACCGGCACCTCGGCGGCGGCACCTGGGCGTCGGGCTCGGGCCTGCGGATCGGCTCCGGCTTCCGCAACTTCTTCCTCAACGACGGGGTGTGGTGCACCGGCCAGGGGGTGCTGTACGCGATCCCGCCGGACGCGGCCACCGCCCGGCAGAGCGGCGCGCTCACGCAGTACCGGTTGACGAACCACACCACCGCCGGCCCCGACGGGCGGGCCGCCTGGATGAACAGCGGCACCGGCAAGCGGGTCGGTTCCGGCTGGACGGTGCAGACGCAGGCCGCCCTCCAGGGCTACGCCAACACGCCGAGCGTGGCGCAGGGCGAGGTGGCGCGTTTCGCGGTGTCCACCGGGTTCCCGTCGCTCACCGCGTCGATGGTCCGGCTGGCACCCAACCCCGGCGCCCCCGTGGTCGTCTCGCAGCCGCTGCCCGTCACCGGCGGGGTGCAGTCGCTGCCGGTGGGGTTCCTCGGCGTCGGCTGCGGCTGGGCGGACCGGTTGCAGTTCCGGGTCCCCGCCGACTGGCAGCCCGGCCTCTACGCCGCACGGCTGGAGGGCCCGAACGGGCTGCACCGGTACGTGCCGTTCCTCGTGCGGCCGACCCGCCCCACCAACAGGATCGCGGTGCTGCTGCCCACCTTCACCTACAACGCCTACAACAGCTGGGGCGGGCACAGCCAGTACTGCCCGGACACGACGGGCCGCCGGCCCCTCTCCGTACGCCGGCCGTCGACGGAGCTGAACGTCGACGACCCCGGGATCCGCGACCACACCCTCTTCTCGGATCTCCTGCTGACCCGCTGGATGTCCCGGCAGGGGCTCGCCTTCGACGTCTACGAGGACGCCGACCTGCACGGCTCCAACGGCTGGCTCACCAACTACCGGGTGCTCGTGCTGGGCAGCCACCCCGAGTACTGGTCCGACACGATGCGGCAGCGCCTGGTCAACTTCCAGGCCGGCGGCGGCCGGCTGATCTACCCGGGCGGCAACGGCCTGTACGAGCGGGTGCAGGTCAACTCCGCTCGTACGGTGGTCACCTACCGCCGTGCGGACGGCAGGCGGGACATCTACACGGAGCTGGGCCTGCCCGCCTCGCAACTGCTCGGCACCAACTACGTCGACGCCGGCACGTACGCGCCGTACCAGGTGCTGCGTGACCACCCGCTGCTGGCCGGCACCGGCCTGGTGGTCGGCAGCAGGTTCGGCCGCACGGGTTACAACGGCGCCGCCAGCGGCTGGGAGACCGACGGGCTGCGCGGGCTGGCCGGCGAGGCGTCCCCGGCGCAGGTCATCGCCCGGGGGGAGAACCCCGGGGGCCAGGGCGCCGCGATGGTCTTCCTGGAGCGGCCCAACGGCGCCCTGGTCTTCAGCGCGTCCTCGATCTCGTTCGTCGGCGCCCTGGCGGACGATCCGGCGATGTCGACGCTGTTGCGCAACGTCTTCGACCGGATGCTGGCGTCGGCGCCGGCGGTCCGGGCCACCGAGGTCCCGATGCCGCGTACCAGCCCCGCGCCCGCGATCCCGGAGCCGTCCACGATGGAGTAGCGGCGCTCAGAGCCAGCCCGAGCGGCGGAAGAGGCGGTGCAGGGCGAACGCGGTCAGCGCCATCAGGCCGAGCACGGTGGGGTAGCCGTAACGCCAGTGCAGCTCCGGCATGTTTGTGAAGTTCATGCCGTAGATCCCGGCGATGCCGGTCTGGGTGGCGGCGATGGCGGCCCACGCGGCGATCTTGCGCATGTCGTTGTTCTGCTCCACCGCGAGCTGCGCCAACCGGGACTGCACGATCGAGGTCAGCAGGTCGTCGTAGGCGGCGACCCGGTCCACCGCCCGGGTCAGCCGGGCGTCCACGTCGACGAACCACCGGTGCAGGCCGCGCGGCGGGTTGTCGGGCCGCTGGTCGAGCAGGGAGCGCAGCGCCGCCTGGAGGGGCTGCACCGCCCGCTTGAACTCGACCACCTCCCGCTTGAGCTGGTAGATGTGCTGGATGTCGGCCGAGCGGTCGCGGGCGAACACCGCCTCCTCGACGCGTTCCAGGTCCCGCTCGACGTGCCCGGCGACCTCCAGGTAGAGGTCGACCATCCGGTCGCAGACCGCGTACGCGACCGCCCACGGGCCCTGCGCGAGCACCGCGGGGCGCTGCTCGACGTCGGCGCGTACGCAGGTGAGCGCGCCCGCGGCGCCGTGCCGCACCGTGACGGCGAAGCGGTCGCCGACCAGCACCATCACGTCGCCGGTGTCGACCACCTCGGAGGTGTCGGTCAGCTCGGCGTGCTCGACGTAACGGGCGGTGCGCAGGACCAGCAGGGTCACGTCGCCCTCGCGGCGCACCGTGGGGCGGTGGCCGTCGGCGAGGGCCTGCTCGACGGTGAGGTCGTCGAGCCCGAAGGTGCGGCCGACGGCCGCCATCACCGCCGGATCGGGCTCGTGCAGACCCAGCCAGACGAAGGTGTCGCGGCCGCGACGGCTGCGGGCGTACGCGTCGGCGTAGTGCGGGCGGCCGGGCTCGCGCCGCCCGCCGACGTAGACGGCACAGTCGACCACGGCATCGGGATTGGAGCGACGGGGCTCCGGTGCGCGCTGCCCGGGCAGCGGTCGGCCGAGCAGCCGGTCGAACACGGCCGACAGCCTGACCCGTTCCCTCGCCAGCCGAACCACCCGTCCCCCTCCGCCGCACCGGCATCCGCGCGGACACCGTACTCGGGTCGGGCGGGTCCGGGGGTCACGGCACCCGGGTGGCGAACACGATGACGTTGTCGACGTAGTTGCCGCTGTCCCGGTCGAACCGGCCGCCGCAGGTGATCAGCCGCAGGCCGGTCGCGTCGCTGGGCCCGTAGACCAGGTCGGTGGGGAAGCGGTCCTTCGGGTACGACCCGACGCCGTCGACGGCGAAGGTGGCGACGCTGGCGTCGGCGCGGGTGATCCGCACGGTGTCGCCGGGCCGCAGCCGGCCGAGGTCGAAGAAGACGGCGGGGCCGGCGGCGGAGTCGACGTGCCCGACGATCACGGCGTTGCCGGTCTCGCCGGGGCTGACGCCGTGCCGGTACCAGCCGGCCAGGGTGGGTCGGTCCAGCGGCGGCACCTCCAGGTGCCCGTCGGCGTCGGCGCCCACCGCGACGATCCGTGCCCGCACGTCGATGGCCGGGATCCGCACGTCGACCGGCGCGGCCCGGTGCAGCGGCGGCACCGGCGGCGCGGAGCGGACCGGTGCGGGGGCGTCGGCGGCCTCCGGCCGGGGCGGGCGGGGCGGGGTCGTCGCCAGCCCGGCGGCGACCAGGCCGAGCCCGGTCGTGGCGAGCAGGACGACGACCGTGACCGCCCAGCCGGGCCTGCGCCAGGACACGATCCCACCTCCGTACGCGTGCGCCCGGGTGCCCGCTCCGGTGGGTTCACCGGTGCGGGCACCCGTTGCAGGGATGGACGACTTGCAGGAGTGGACGGCACGGGGCCGTCGGTCAGAGCGTGGCCGCCGCCATGTGGCGCCGGCGGCGGGCCAGGACCAGGGCGCCGCCCGCGGCGGAGCCGAGCAGGGCGCCGCCGGCCGCCAACGCGCCGGTCCCGTCGGTGTCGCCGCGCCCGCCGGCCTGGGCCCCGCCGATCGGGGTGACGGTGAACGTGGCGCTGCCGGCCGCGCTGCCGTCGCCGCAGGTCGCGGTCACGGTGTAGGTGCCCAGGGTGAAGCCGGCGGTGAAGAGTTCGGCGCTCAGCCCGCCGCCGGCCGCGGCGGTGGTGGACCGGACGTTCTGGTCGCGGTCGGGGCCGGTGACGCGGAAGATCGCGTCGCCGGACTTCGGGTTGCAGGTCGTCGCGGTGAGCACGACCGTCCCGCCGACCGGCGTGGTGGCCGGTGACACGACGGTGTCGGCCAGCGCCGCGCCGGGGAGCAGGAGCGTGCCGAGACCCACGCCGAGCGCCGCCGATACGAGAACTGTCTTTGCCTTCATACGCGTCTTCCCTCACTTTTCGTCCGCTGACTGCGTGGGACGTCGTTCGGGTGGCCAACTCCGTGACTAGCACCGGTGTGACCAACCCTAGGAGGGTTGGGGCCCCGATCCGGTGAAAATGAGAAATCCTCGTTGCCGTCACGTGTCCACCCGGGAGGCGGAGGGAGCAGCGGAAATGCCGGCACGGCCCACCCGCGAGGGTTGGCCGTGCCGATGTCACCGGGGGTCGTGCTGTCGCGGCTGGGCCGTCCCGGCCCCACTCGGGAACGGTGCCCCGCGGCGGGTGCGTACGCGCCCGGCCCGCCGCGTTGGCCCGGTCCTGGCCGGTTTGCTCCGGGCGGGACCGGGCTGCCTTCCTGTGCGCCCCGGCAGCGGGGTCCGCCGGTGCCGGGCGCGCGCCGGGACAGGGTCAGCCCTGCGCGGTGGCGCTCTCGGGGCGCGGCTCGGGCAGCGGCTCCCCGGTCTCCAGCAGCGACTTGAGGCTGGCCAGCAGCTCCGGCCAGCCGCCACTGCCGTCGAGTTGACCGCTGACGGCCCGGTACATCTCGCTGCCCGGGGAGAAGTCCTCGTGGGTGACTGTCAACTTGACGAACCCGCCGTACGGGGCGATGTCGAAGGTGACCCGGGACCTCCGCTCGCCGAGCCGGGCCGCCAACTCCTCGTCGGACCAGCCGAAGTGTGCGGCGTGCTCCGGCTGGAAGCCGTGCCAGCTGTAGGAGAGCCGGCGGAACGGCTCGGCGACCAGGACGCGCTGGCCGAGGTCGCGGAACTCGCCGCCCGGCTCGTCCTGCCACAGCACGGGGGAGCCGACCCGCCAGTCGGAGCGCAGCGCGACGCCGCCCCAGTAGCGGCGGGTGAACGCCGGCTCGGTCAGCGCGGCCCAGAGCCTCTCGGGGGTGGTGTTGACGTAGGTGGTGTAGACGAAGGTGGGACTGTCCATCGGCTCCCGCTCCAGAGCTGTCCGTAGGTCGGCGAGTGCGCGCACCCGCTCGCGGTCGTAACGGTCGATCCATCGTTCGGCGACGGCGTTGATCGGGACGGGGTTGAGGTAGTGCAGCTTCTCCCGGCCGCGTCGCACGGTGGTCACCAGGTTGGCCGCCGCCAGCACCACCAGGTGCTTGCTGACCGACTGCCGGGTCATGTCGAGCCCGGCGCACAGCTCGCGCAGGCTCTGCCCGTCGCGCCGGTTGAGGTCGTCGAGGAGCCGGCGCCGACTCGCGTCGGCCAGCGCCCGGAACACGTCGTCCACCCTGCCCACCTCGCACACGCAGCCGTACGGCTGCCTGTCACATTAGGCAACCGGACGACTGCATGTCCAGTGTGTCGCCGCATCCACCCGTCAAGGGGACGGCGGGAGCGGTCAGGCCGGGCGGCCGGCGTCGTCGTGCAGCAGCCCCACCAGCGCGGAGAGGCCCTCCTCGCCGTGGCCCCGGGCGACCGCCTCGTCCAGCAGGTCACGCACCGGGCGCATCAGCCCGGCGTCGACCCCCACGTCCCGGCAGGCCGCCAGCAGGTTGCCGAAGCTGGCGGCCTGCATCCGCAGGGAGGACCCGTCGGCGTCGTGCTCGCCCGAGTCGACGGCCGCCGCCATGGCGGGCAGCTCCCCGAGCATGGCGGTCAGCCACCCGGTCACCATCGGCGCGAACTGGCCCGCCGGCGTGCCGGCCGCGCGGATCATCGCCGTGGCGTGCAGGAATCCACCGAACATGCCGTCTAGCAGACGAATTCCGCGCGGCCGGCCGGAACGTGCATACATGGCGGCGAGCAGGGCCAGGTCGTGCACGGCCGCCCGACCGGGGTCGGCGCCGAGCCAGTGGACGTCGCCGAACGCCGCGAGGGTGTCCCGCCAGTCGAGGAAGGCGTCCTCCGTGCCGCCGAAGCGGTAACCCACCCGGACGCCGCGTGTTCCACGCGCAGCGTGGAGGGAATCTCCGTCCTTTAGGGCGGAGAGGATGTCAAGGCTTCTGGGCCGTCGAGGTCCGCGACGACGGCGCGTTCGTCGGCTTCGCCGGGCTGGACCGGGTCGACGAGGGTGTGCCGGTCACCGGCGTGGAGGCGGGCTGGCGGCTCGCCCGCTCCGCCTGGGGCCACGGACGGCTACGCCACCGAGGCGGCCCGGGCCGTCCTGCGGTACGGCTTCGACACCGTCGGGCTGCCGGAGATCCTGGCCATCACCACCGCGACCAACCTGCGCTCGCAGGCGGTGATGCGTCGCCTGGGCATGACCACCGATCCGGCCGACGACTTTGACGACCCGGAGGTCGACTCCGGTCCGCTGCGCCGGCAGGTCGTCTACCGCAAGCGGGCCGGGGACCGCTGAGCGTCGGGCGTCGCGGCGTCCGGCTCGGTCACCCAGCCGGCGAGCAGCACCAGCCCGGAGGGCCGGTGCACGGCGAGGAAGCCGAAGGGGCGGTCGACGTCGAGGCGTACCCGTCGCCTGCGCGCGGTGACCGGCCGCGGCGCGGAACCCGCCCGCGTGGAGACGGCGGTGACCGCGGCGGCGCGGAACCCCGTCGCGCCGAACGTCGCCGTCACGCTCTGCCGCGCCTGCGATACGGCCAGCAGCGGGGCGATGCCGGGAAAGTGGTCGCCGTCGCCGACGGCGGTGGCGAGGCCGAACAGCGCGGCCCGCGCCAGCAGGTCGTGGTCGGCGCGGACGGTGAAGCCCACGGTGCGGACGAGCAGCTCGGGCCGGTCGTCGTGGGCGTCCACGACCTCCTCGGCGACGCCGGGGCCGGTGGCGACGGGCAGCGCGGACGGTGCGCCGATCGCGGCGATCGCGGCCGGCAGCACCTGCGCCGCCCCGCGCCCCGGCGCGCCCAGGGCGAGCACCACGTCGACGTCCTCGGCGCCGCGCACGGTCAGCAGGCTCAGCGGGCCGGCGGCGGTGTCGACGACCCGCAGCGCGTCGAGGTCGTGGCCGGTCCGGCTCAGCCCGGCCAGCCGGCGGCCGCGCCACGGCCTGGCGGCCGGCTGGTGTCGGGCGTCGCGGAACGGCTCGGCCCACCCGGTCCGCAGCGACAGCGCGCTGGCCAGGACCAGCGCCGTCGCCGGGGTGACCCGCACCGGCATCTCGGGGACCAGACCGTCGGTGTGCGTGCCGGCCCACTCGTCGAGGGCCGTCCGGTCCCGCGCCGGGTCACCGGTCAGCTCCCCTCGCATGGCCGCCGGCACCTCCCGCAGCCACCGCTCGGTCAGCGGCAGGTCCCGCCGCGCCCAGGCGGCGAGCGCGAGCCGGGTGGTGGGGGAGCGGTCCAGGTCGGAGCGGGTCGCCTCGGGCGCGACCGCCAGCAGTTCGGCGCGGGCCGGACCGGCGGCGTAGCGGGCGAGCAGCGCCAGCAGCGGGTGGACGCCGGCGCCGGAGAGGACCGTCTGGCCGTCGTCCAGGCCGGACGCCCACCGGGCGGTGAGCGCGTTGGTGGCGTCGGTGCTCATGGGGCGGGCGTCCTCCGGCGGGCGACGTGACCGTCGCCCGGGGGCGACCGCTGGCACCCTACCGTCGCCCGTCGCCCGTCGCCCGTCGCCCGTCGCCCGCCGCCCGCCGCCCGCAGCCGGCCGGATGCGCGTGGCGGGGGTCAGCGGGGCCGGTCGGTGGCCGGACGGCCCGGGCGGTGTGGCAGCGTGGGCGGCGTGAACACCTCCGCAGCGCTGGACGTCGACCTGGCGCTGGTCGGCGGCGGCGGCGCCGCGTCGCTGGTCCTCGCGGCCCTGGACCGGCACGGCGTGCGGGACCTCCGGGTCGCCGTCGTCGACCCGGTCCACCGGCGCGGCCAGGACCGGACCTGGGCGTTCTGGGACCGTCCCGGCAGCGACCTGGACCCGATGCTGGCCGCGAGCTGGGACCAGGTCGAGGTGGCGACGCCCGACGGCCGCCGCGTGCTCGATCTGGCCCCCCTGCGGTACGCCATGCTGCGCTCCGGCCCGGTCTACGCCCGGGCTGCCGAGGCCGAGCGGCGGCTCGGCGTGCGACGGATCGTCGCGCCCGTCGACGCCCTGCACGACGACGGCGGGCACGTCACGGTACGCGCCGGCGGCGCCGGGCCGGCCGTCCGCGCGTCCTGGGTGCTGGACTCCCGGCCCCGGCCGCCCCGGCGGCCCGGGCGCACCAACTGGCTCCAGCACTTCCGGGGCTGGTGGCTGGAGTCCGCCGTGCCGGTCTTCGACCCGGCCCGGGCCGTCCTGATGGACTTCCGCACCCCGCAGCCCGCGCGGGGCGTGTCGTTCGGGTACGTCCTGCCGGTCAGCGACCGGTACGCCCTGGTGGAGTACACGGAGTTCGGCCCCGACCTGCTCACCGACGCCGGCTACGACGCGGCGCTGGCCGGCTACCGGGACCTGCTCGGCCTCGACCCGACCCGGTTGACCGTCCGCGAGGTGGAGAACGGGGTGATCCCGATGACCGACGGCCCGTTCGAGGCCCGACCCTCGCCCCGGGTGGTCCGACTCGGCACGGCCGGCGGGGCCACCCGACCCTCCACCGGCTTCACGTTCTCCGCCATGCACCGCCAGGCCGAGCAGGTCGCCCGGGCCCTCGCGGCCGGCCGCCCGCCGGTGCCCGCTCCCGCGTACCCCCGTCGGCACCGCTGGATGGACGCGGTCGCGCTCCGGGCGCTGGACGCCGGCGGCGTCGGCGGTCCCGACTTCTTCGGTCGGCTCTTCGACCGCAATCCCGCCGAGCGGGTGCTGCGGTTCCTCGACGGCGCTACCACCCCGGCGGAGGAGGTGGCGCTGATGGGCACCACCCGGCTGCGGCCGATGGTCGCCGCCACCGCCGGCGACGCAGTGGCCCGGCTCCGCGACCGCGTCGACCCGACCCGGCGGGCGGCGACCTGGACGGTCCCGCGGCCGGTGGTCGGCGACCGGGCCGACACCGACGGCTGAGCCGTCTCAGCCGACGCCGACGGCTGAGCCGCCTCAGCCGGCGCGGACGGCGTCGCGGATCAGGACGCGCAGTTCCTCCATCGGGTCGCCGTCGCCGGCGCCGAGCAGCGTCTTCGTCGCCGCCACGGCCAGGCCGAGGTCCGGGTAGGCGTAGGCGAGGCTGCCGCCGCTGCCCGCGGAGCCGAACGCGCCGTCCGGCTCGACCGCGTAGCCCAGGCCGAAGCTCCCCTCCTGGCCGAAGACCCACTCCGTGCCGCGCACCGCGACGGCGCTGACCTCGCGCAGCCGCTCGGGCGAGATCAGGCGTACGCCGTCGACCTCGCCGATCAGCGCGGCGAACATCCGGGCGACGGCCCGGGCGGACATCGTCCCGGTGGCCGGAACGTCGGCGCGGAGGAAGTCGTCCCGGGTGCCGACGCTGGCGTCCGGCCGGAGACCGGGCGGGGCGACCCGGTCGAAGTTCGGCAGGTTGGCGGCGGCCCAGTCCAGCAGGGCCGAGAGGTTGCGGTCGGCGACGGGGGCCAGCCGGCCCAGTTCGGCCTCGGGCACCCCGAAGAACAGCTCGCCGGGCACGCCGAGCGGCTCCGCGACGTCCTCGGCGAGCACCCGCGAGATCCGCCGGCCGGTGACCCGGCGGACCACCTCGCCGACCAGCCAGCCGAAGGTCCAGGCGTGGTACGCGAGCACGTCGCCCGGCGCCGAGAGCGGCACGCTGTCGGCGACGATCCCGCACATGCGGTCCCAGTCGGTGACGTCGGCGACGGTGACGTCGGGCGGCAGCGCGGGGACGCCCGCCGTGTGGGTCAGCACGTGTCGCAGGGTGACCCCGTCCTTGCCGTGGCGGGCGAACTCCGGCCACACCTCGGCGATCCGCAGGTCGTAGTCGAGCAGGCCCCGCTCGGCGAGCACGTGCACCACGGTCGCGGTAAGGCCCTTGCCGGTCGACACGCTCCAGATCGGCGTGCCGGAGGTGAGCGGCCGACCCGTGGCGCGGTCGGCCACGCCTGCCACCTCGTCCACCACCCGCGTCCCGTGCAGGTAGGCGGCCACCTGCACGCCGGCCTCGCGGCCGGAGGCCACCAACTCGTCGATCCTGCCGCGTACCTCGGCCCGCAGGCCGTCCCAGCTCCCCGTCACGGGAGGCCATCCTGCCAGCGGCCGGGAACCGGGTCACGGCCTTTTCCGCCAGGCGGGTGGGGGTCAGCGGGAAGGCAACACGTCGGTGCGTCACCCCGCCAACCGGACGCCGGGCCGGCGCCAGCAGGGCCGGCAGATGGAACGGAGACTTCGTCGCGGCGACGTGCCGACCGTCGGGCGGGTTCGCGCGGTAGGTCGTCCGCGCCGCGCCGCCGCCCGACGGCGGGGGAGGAGGTGCGGATTCGGTAGGTTGCCGGCATGGTGGACGAGACGGCCGGCAGGGTCGTGCAGATCTGGACCGACGGGGCGTGCAGCGGCAATCCCGGCCCCGGCGGGTGGGGCGTGGTGCTGCGCTACGGCGCGCACGAGCGGGAACTGTGCGGCGGCGAGGCGACCCCGACCACCAACAACCGGATGGAGCTGATGGCAGCCATCCAGGCCCTGGAGAGCCTGACCCGGTCGGTCACCGTCGAGCTGCACACCGACAGCACCTACGTGCGCAACGGCATCACCAGCTGGCTGGCCTCGTGGAAGCGCAACGGCTGGCGGACCGCCGCGAAGCAGCCGGTCAAGAACGCCGACCTGTGGCAGCGGTTGGAGGCCGCGTGCGCCCGGCACGAGGTCACCTGGCTGTGGGTGAAGGGGCACAACGGCCACCCGGAGAACGAGCGCGCCGACGCGCTGGCCAACCGGGGCATGACCGAGGCCCGCGCGTCGGCGGTGCCCGCCGGCCGCTGATCGGACCGGCGGGCGGGCGCTCAGGTCACTCGGTGCGGCTCGGGTCGGTGGTGCCGGAGACGGCGTCCACGTCGTAGCCGGCGCGGCTGACCTCCCGGGCCGACCGCCGGTCCTCGGCGGGCAGGTCGGCGAAGTCGTCGCCGGTGTCGTCGGTGCTGTGCAGGGACTCGCCCGGCGGACGCAGCGACGCCTGCATGGCGGTGGCGCCGTCCGGCTCGTCGGTGGCGGCCCGGTCGGTACGGTTCTGATCGGTCATGCCGCTCTCCTGCCCCCGTGGCCTGCCCGCAAACGTGCCCCGCGCTCAGCGGGCCGCCTCCGGGTGGCCTGCCCGCAAACGTGACCGGCGGCGGTGTTCAGCGGGCCGCGTCCGGGTGGCCCGGCATGCCGGAGCCGCCGCTTGAGCTGCCCGACGCGCCGCCCGCCATGCCCGACCCGTCGTCCTCGGTGACGATGTCGGGCTTCGTCGTCGTGTCGTCCGGCGCCGGGACGTCGGTGTCCGCCTCGACCTGGACCAGCCGGGCCTGGCCGGCCTCGTCCTCGGCGTGCGCCGGATCGACCGGTAGCTCCCCGTCGCGCGCCCGATATCCCACCACTGCCTCCCCCGTGCCGTCGCACCGCCGCGTTCCGCCGATGCCGTTGTCCGCCCCGGCTACCCGCAGCCCTCCACCCAAAACCCGCCCGCCTCCGACCCCCGCGCCCCGCCCGTCTGCCCCCGCGCCGTCCCGCGCCGCGCCGTCCCGCGCCGCGCCGCCCAGGCGGGACGATCATGCAGTTGTGGTGCCCGTTGTGACCGGGTTGATGCCGATATGCGCAGCACCACAACTGCATGATCGCGAAGAGCGAAGAGCGAAGAGCGAAGAGCGAAGAGCGAAGAGCGAGGTCAGCGGGGGCGTGGTGGGCGGGTGGCGCGGGCAGGGGAACGGGGTGCGCGGGGCAGCGGGGTGAGCGACAGCGGTGACCAGTGCCCGGGGCGCGTCCGGGCGGGCGGCAGGGCCGTGTGTCGGTCGCCCCGGGCCGCGTCGAGCTGGGACTGGTGCAGGAACAGGGCGCCGGAGAGGTCCGCGCCGCGCAGGTCGGCCCCGCGCAGGTCGGCGCCGGTGAGGTCGGCCAGGCCGAGGTCGACGCCGCGCAGGTCGGCGCCGATCAGCAGCGCCCCGCGCAGGTTCGCCCGGCGCAGGTTCGCCCGGCGCAGGTCGACGCCGAACAGGTGGGCGCCCCGCCGGTCCACGCCGGGCCGGCCGCCCCGGGCCCGGGCCGCGTCACCGACGCGGGACAGCAGCGGGTTGACCCGCCCCCGGTACGCGTCCACGTCGAGGGCCAGCAGCGTGTCGGCGGGCTCCCGGGTCAGCCGCCCGGTCTCGTCGAGCGCGACGGACAACTCGTCGCGCAGCGGCTGCGGCGGGCGCGTCGCGAGCGCCTCGGTCAGGTACCAGAGCAGCTCGTGCAGGGGCCGCATCACCGCGAACGTGTCGAACATGCGCGCCGCGGTCTCCGGGGCGTCGCGCCAGTCCCGCCCGCCGAAGGTGACCTGGGCCACCCGCTGCCCGGCGCCGAAGCAGTCGAAGACGGTGCAGCCGGGGAAGCCCCGGTCGCGCAGGTCGGCGTGGATGCCGCAGCGCGAGTCGGCCCGCAGGTTGGGGCAGGGCCGCCCGGCGGGCTTGTCGATGGCGAAGTCGGCCGACGCGGAGAAGGCCGGCGCGACGCAGCAGAGCCCGAAGCACCGGGCGCAGTCGGCGCGCAGCCCGTCCGCCGGCGACGTCGCCCCGGGAGTTTCCGACACGCTGACCGTTCTCCTGCCGATCGGGGGGATCCCGCCGGCGGCCTCGCGGGCGGAGGCTCCCATTGTCCCGCCGCCGCGACGGTCACCGGGCCCCGGGGTGCCCGGCTGTGTGCCAGGCGGGCGGGGTCGCGCCGGGCAAGGGCACGCAGGCCGAGTTCATCGCCGCGCACCTCTCGGTCCCGAAGATCTCGACCGGCGACATCTTCCGGTCGAACGTCTCGCAGGGC
>NZ_JBEZEV010000081.1:0-32554 GCF_040649055.1 Micromonospora sp. NPDC049060 | reverse complement strand
GATCGCGCCCGTCGCGCACGCAGAGGGGCGGGTGCTCCAGTGGTGGGGCACCAAGGGCGAGGACCCGGTCACGGCGGACGCCGTCCACCGGGGCGGCTGCTCCCCAGCCGACCCGCCGGCCCACGGGACCACCGGCGGCTGGACCCCGTCGGGGTGCTGCTGCTCGGCGTGGGGGTGCTGGCCGTGCTGTTGCCGCTGGTGCAGCAGGAATGGCGGAGCCCGGCGAAGTGGCTGCTCGTTCCGGCGGGGCTGCTCGCCCTGGCCGGCTTCGGGGCGTGGGAACGGTGGTACGGCCGCCGCCAGGAACCGCTGTTCGACCTGGGGCTGTTCGGCTTCCGGTCGTACGCCCTGGGATCGCTCATCGCGCTTGTCTACTTCGGCGGGTTCACCGCGATCTTCTTCATCTTCACGCTCTACCTGCAGAACGGCCTCGGCTACAGCGCGCTGGTCGCCGGCCTGGCCATCACCCCGTTCGCGCTGGGCTCGGCCGCGGCGTCCGCGCTCGGCGGCCGGATCGTCAACCGCTTCGGGCGTCCCCTGGTCGCGGTCGGGCTGCTCACCGTGGTGGTGGGACTCGTCGCGGTGGTCGTCGTGCTGAACCTGGCCCCGAGGGGTGCCGCCGTGCCGTGGCTGACCGCGGCCCCCCTGCTGGTGGCCGGGCTGGGCAGCGGTCTGGTGATCGCGCCGAACCAGACGCTGACCCTGTCCCAGGTGCCGGTGCGGCAGGCGGGCAGCGGGGCCGGCATGCTCCAGACCGGCCAGCGGATCGGTTCCGCCGCCGGGATCGCCGCCGTCGGCTCGGTCTTCTTCTCCTCGCTGGCCGCCAGCGGCGGGGACTTCTCGCTCGCGTTCCGGCACTCGCTGCTGCTGGCCGCCGGGTTGATCGCGCTCGCGCTGGTCGCGGCCCTGGTCGACGTCGCCTTCAGCCACCGCCGGTGACGACGGTCCCCAACAGTTCCAGCCGGGCGTCGGGCCAGGCCTGGGCCAGCTGTCACGACGGCCGACGCCCCCGGCCCGCACCCGCCGGCGGGAAGCCAGGTCGCCGCGCCCGCCCCGGTCTGCCATCCCGTCATCGTGGCCCGACATGCGTCTGGCCGGCACCCCGGGCGGGGTGCCGGCCAGCGGCGATCGGCTACTGCTGTCAGCTGTTCCAGTGCTCGGCCACCAGGTCAGCGGCCTGCTGCTCCCACTGCGCGTAGTGGTCCGGGTACGCCGACACCTGCACCGTCTGCGCGGCCTTGGTCAGCGGCATGTCCTGCCACCCGTCGACCTGCTTCAGACCCTTCAGGAACGCCATCGTCGAGTACTCCGGATCGGTGATCTGCTCCACCGTGCCCCAACCCGAGGACGGACGCTGCTGGAACAGGCCCTGCGAGTCGTGGTCGTTGCGGTCACCCAGGTGACCCAGGTTCTCCAACTTCGACTCCTGCAACGCGGTGGCGATCGACACGACGGCGGCGCGCTCGTCCATGCCGGCCTTCTTCGTCGCCGCGATGATCGCCTTCACGTTCGCCACCTGCTCGTCGGACAGGTCGACGTGCGACTGCGCGCCCTGCACACCGTGCGCGATCAGCTTGGCCTTGTCGACCGACGGCTTGTCGGCCTGCACAACCGCCACCGGCGTGGACTCCACCGACGGGGCCGCGTGCGCGGTCGCGGGACCGGCGAACACGCCACCGGCGAACGCGAGACCAGCAATACCAAGAACGCTCTTACGGATGATCGTGTTCATCAGAAACGCTCCATTCGGGGGTTGGCACCCACACGCCGAAGGGGGATCGGCTTAACGCGGGTGCAAGCACCGTCCGGCGCTCAAGCGAAATCAAAGGGGACTCATGCGAACTCAAGCAGGGTCTCCAGCGAAACCGGAGAGGATCTCCAGCGAGGCATGGAGAGGATCTCCGACGACCAAGCCGGAGTTGCGAAGTTCAGAAGATCAGGTCGGCCGTGCCGGCCGGATGTCCAACCCGTGCGGGCCGAAAGGGGGCCGGGCTGTCGAGCGGGGCGGGGGGACGCCCTCGCGTCGGCCGGACCATGTGTAACCACCGCCGGCCCGCCATCATTCCGGGGCCCCCGGGCCCGCCATCTGTCGGGGCGGCGTGACCTCGGCGGCGCGCGTCTTGCTCGGTCGTACGCAGGGTGTAACGACCCCGCCCCGGGCACGATTCCGCCCCCACGATGCCCCCGGGCCACACCCCCAAACCGGACATCTCAGCACCGGGCGACCCCGACGACCACAGACCGGGGCCGCAGCGAACGTGCTGACGAGCACGCACCCTGCAGCGGAGCCACATCCGAACCCCTGGGCTTGAACCGGACGCCGCGCGCGGCCACCTCATCGGCGGCTCTCTCCGGCGGACGCGCCCAGCGATGTGGGCGACCTTGGCAGATACGAGCCCCTGGCGGGGCCCATTCCTTCCAAGATCGGCGAGTGGCGGGCTGGGGACGCAGCGGACGTATTCGAGAGCAGGGACGCCCGCAACCAGCCACCGGTGGAACACCACGGGTGTCTCCCGGCCCCGGTGACACCCATGGTGTTCCACTCACCGGTGACCCGGACGGCGGCGCGCGCCCGGGCTGAGGGGGTGGTCTCGTGAACGGGGCAGCTCTACAGGCCCCGGCTGGTCCACCACGACGCGACGCCGCGCCGCCTGCGGCCGGACAGCGGTCCGGATCCGGACCGTTGTCGCGACCGCAGTCCGAACACGGGGTGTCTTCGGCGTGGACGCGATCGCCGTCCGGATGCAGGGGCGCCGTCGGCTCTGACGCGGACCGCGCGTCCGGATGCGGGCGTTGTCGGCATGGACGCCGCCGCAGTCCGGACACAGGCGTGGACGCGACCGCGGCCCGAGTGCGGGGCGCTGTCGGCGTGGACGCGACCGGCCGGCCCCCGAGGCGGGGGCCGGCCGGTGTCACGCGGGTGTCACCAGAGCTGGGAGACGATGTCCGCCGCCTGCTCCTCCCACTGCGCGTACGCGAAGGGGTAGGCCGAGACCTGCACCGTCTGCGCGGCGGAGGTCAGCGGCAGGTCCTGCCAGCCGCCCACGTTCTTGAGCGCGCTGAAGAACGCCTGCGAGGCGTACTCGGGGTCGGTGATCTGGTCGGGCGAACCCCAACCCGACGACGGGCGCTGCTGGAACAGGCCCTGCGAGTCGTGGTCGTTGTACGCGCCCAGGTGGCCGAGGTTGTAGAGCTTCGACTCCTGCAGCGAGGTGGCGATCCCGATGACGGCGCCCCGCTCCCCCACGCCGGTCTCCTTGGCCTCCTCGATGATGGCCTTGGCGTTGGCGAGCTGCGCGTCGTCGAGCGGGATGCGCGACTGGGCGCCCTGCACGCCGTGCGGGACCAGCTCCTCGCGACTGGGCTTGTCGGCGGACGGCTTGGTGGTGGTACCGCCCGTGGTCAGGGCCGACTCCTCGGCCGCGCCCGGCCTGCCCTTGCCGGTGGCCTGCTCGATCGCCGCCACGGCGCCCTCGTGGGGCGCGGTGGTGACCGGGGCGGCCACGGCCGTCGGCCCGAGGGCCAGGCCGCCGAGGGCGGCGACACCCACCACGCTGAGCGCGACCTTGCGGTTCGAGTCCTTCGAGTCCTTCGCGATGGCCGGGAGCCATCGAGTGAAGTCGTACTTCACGATGGTTGCCCTTTCGGTCAGGCGAAGCGCTCCCTGGATGAGCACTCCTTCGGGGGAACTTCCGCGCCGGACGGGGTTTCGGTTCCGGCGGTACGGGGGACACAACCAGCCCGACCCTGTCGGTCATTCCGGATATGAGCGGGTGCCGGCCGGCTGCGACACGGGTCACTCGACACTCGTGACGATCGGGCACGGACGGTGACGTCCCGGAGGCTCGCGGCGCCACCGGACGCTCGGGGCTCCGGTCGTCCTAGGCGGCGCGGGGGGCGCCGAAGCGCACGAGGACGTGCCAGAGCTGCTTGAGGTGTTGGAGGGTGACCTCCGTCGGCCCACGGTCGGCCCAGCGGGCCGGCTCCGTGACCACCGAGACCGCCGCGCGGCCGATCAGGGCGGCGTCGACCAGTTCGCCCGGCCGGGCGAACTCGGCGTGCACCCGGGCGGCCAGCGGCGGGATGGCCGGCCCTCGGAACTCCGCGTCGATCCGGTCGACGGGCAGCGCGAACCCGGCGTGCCAGCGCAGGGCGAAGCCGTGCCGCCGGGCGAGCGCGGCCAGCGTCGCCCCGGTCTCGGTGCCCTGGAAGGACGGGTCGACGACCATCGCCTCCACGTCCCGGGCGAGGCTCAGCTCGCCGTGGACCTGCGCCTCGATGTAGTCGTCGAGCGCGCGACCCGCCGCGCCGGGGGCCCACGCGGCGTCCTCGCGCCGGCGCAGCAGCGCCCGGGTCAGGGTCACCACGTCGCCCGGCACGCCGAGGCTGACCCCGGTGCCGTCGGTCGCGGCGAGCAGGGCCGCCAGCACCGGTTCGAAGACGTCCACGGTGCCCAGGTCGCGGGGCCCGAGGTGGCTGTCGCCGAAGCAGAACGTGGCCCGCGCCAGCACCTGCGGACGCAGCCGCAGGTGGCAGGAGCCGAACCGGGGGCACGCGCCGTCCGGGTGGTCGAGCAGGTTCAGGCCGCCGTACTTCGGCCGGTCGGCGGGGCGTACGCCGGGCGTCTGGTAGGCGCCGCCGAAGAGCGACTCCTCCCAGCGGTCCCGGTCGCCGCCGGGGAAGGCCGTCAGGCCGCCGTTGGAGATGCCGGTCTCGAACTGGCTGCGGTAGACGCCCTCGGCGGTGAGGGCGTCGACGACCGTACGTCCGTCGGCGAGCAGCCGGTCCGGGTGGAAGTTCAGGGTGAGCCGCCCGTTCGCGCCGACCGCCGCGATCAAATGCTCCGGCCCGTGGGCGACGCCCGAGCCGGCGAGCGCCCGGGCGATGGCGGCCAGGGCGGCGGGGCGCTCGCGCAGCGCCCCCTCGCGTACGTGGGCGAGGGCGGCGCGTTGGGCGGGGGTGAGTGCCGGCGCCGCGTACGTGGCGGCCGGTTCGGTGGTGGGTCGCACGGCGACGAATCTCCCCCATCAACGGGCCGGGACGCACCCCGTTTTCGGGTTCCGAGGGCGACGCGTCGCGGCTGTCGTCCACCCGCGAAGGCCACCCGGAGGTCGTCACCGGACGAGCGGTCGTGACCCGGGTCACGGCGGTGGGCGGGCGGTGCCCGGTCCGTGCCGGGCCGGATGGGCGGCGGCGTTCACCCGGTGGGCCGGCGCCGGGACCGGCGATTACAGTGGGGCCCGAAGTGGAAGGCGACGGATGACTGGTGGTGCGGTGGTCGAGCAGGTGCCCCACCGGATGGTCGCGGGGTGCCGCCACCACCGGCGGTGGTGCGAGACCGGGTTCGCCGACACCCTGGGACAGCCGGCGTGACCGGGGCGCAGCACGCCCGGGCGGCGGGTGCCTTCGTGCACGAAGGGCTCTTCTACCACGATCGGGAGGGTCTGCTCGCTGGCACGGTGCCGTTCATCACCGACGGTCTCGCCGCCGGGGAGCCGGTGCTGGTCGCGATGCCCGGCGCGAACCTGCGGCTGGTCCGCGACGCCGTCGGCCCCACGGACGCGGTGCGCTGGGCGGACATGTCGGAGGCCGGCCGGAACCCGGGACGGATCATCCCCTGGGTGTTGCAGGCGTTCATCGACCAGCACGCCGGCCGGCGTGCGCGGATCATCGGCGAGCCGATCTGGGCCGGGCGCAGCGACACGGAGTATCCGGCGTGCGCCCAGCACGAGGCGCTGATCAACATGGCGTTCGCCGGGCGTGAGGCGACCATCCTCTGCCCGTACGACACGGCCCGGCTCGACGCCGACGTGCTCGCCGACGCGTACGCCACGCACCCGATCCTCGTCGACGACGCCGGGCGACGGCCGAGTGCCGAGTACGCCCCGGCGGACGTGGTCGCCCGCTACAACAAGCCCCTGGCGAGCCCGACGGAGCCCGTTTCGGCGCTGGTCTACGAGGTCGACACGCTGTCCGCCGTGCGCCGGTTCGTGGCCGGGCACGGCGCGGCCGTGGGGCTGGACGAGGACCGGCTGGCCGATCTGCAGATCGCGGTGACCGAGCTGGCGACGAACAGCGTCGCGCACGCCGGCGGCACCGGCGTGCTGCGCGTGTGGCGTACCGCCGAGCACCTGGTCTGCGAGATCCGCGACGACGGCTGGCTGGCCGACCCGCTGGCCGGGCGGCTGACCCCGGCCGCGAACGGCATCGGCGGCCGGGGGCTGGTGATCGTGCAGGCGCTGTGCGACCTGGTCCGCGTGCACACCACCGCCGGCGGGACGACCGTCCGGATGTACGTGCGGCACCCGGCGTGACCTTGCGCTCGACGGGGTCACCCCGGAGGGTGACCGGGAGAACGCCGGCGTGACCGCACGCGGCGGCGCCGGCCGCGAAGCGGCCCCGGGCAGTCGCTGAGCGGCTGCCGGGACCGCTGGTTGCTGGGTGCGGGGTCAGTGCCCGCGGGCCAGCCACTCGTCGAGGTGGGGAGCCTCCGCGCCGACGGTGGTGCTCTCCCCGTGCCCGGTGTGCACGACCGTCTCCGGCGGGAGGGTGAGCAGCCGGTCCCGGATCGAGGCGACGATCGTGCCGAAGTCGCTGTACGAGCGTCCCGTCGCCCCCGGCCCGCCGGCGAAGAGCGTGTCGCCGGTGAACACGACGCCGAGCTGCGGCGCGTGGAAGCTGCACGCGCCGGGGCTGTGGCCGGGCGTGTGCAGCACGGTCAGCGCGGTCCCGGCCACCTCGACGGTCTGCCCGTCGCGCAGCTCCCCGCCCGGCGCCTCGTCGGGGTGCACCATGTCCCACAGCACCCGGTCGGCGGGGTGCAGCAGCACCGCAGCGCCGGTGGCCCGGGCCAGCGCCGGGGCCACCCGGACGTGGTCGTCGTGCGCGTGGGTGGCGAGGATCGCCCGGACCCGTCGGTCGCCGACGGCGGCCAGGATCGCGTCGACGTCGTGCGGGGCGTCGACGACGACGCACTCGGCGTCGTCGCCGAGCACCCACACGTTGTTGTCGACGTCGAAGGTCTGGCCGTCGAGGGAGAACGTGCCGGAGGTGACGGCGTGGTCGACGCGCGCCGCCATCAGAGGACCACCACCGAGCGCAGCACGTCGCCCCGGTGCATCCGGGCGAACGCCTCCTCGACCTGGTCCAGGGCGATCTCCTCGGTGACGAAGGCGTCCAGGTCGAGCCGGCCCTGCAGGTAGAGCTCGGTGAGCATGGGGAAGTCGCGGCTGGGCAGGCAGTCGCCGTACCAGCTCGACTTGAGCGCGCCGCCGCGGCCGAAGACGTCGAGCAGCGGCAGGTCGACGGTCATCTCCGGGGTCGGCACGCCGACCAGTACGACGGTGCCGGCCAGGTCGCGGGCGTAGAAGGCCTGCTTCCAGGTCTCGGGGCGGCCGACCGCGTCGATCACCACGTCGGCGCCGAAGCCGCCGGTGGCGGCGCGGATCGCCTCGACCGGGTCGTCGTCGCGGGCGTTGACGGTGTGCGTGGCCCCGAACTTGCGGGCCCAGTCGAGCTTGCGGGGGTCGGTGTCCACCGCGACGATCGTCGTCGCGCCGGCCAGCACCGCACCGGCGACCGCCGCGTCGCCGACGCCGCCGCAGCCGATCACGGCCACCGAGTCGCCCCGGGTGACCCCGCCGGTGTTCATGGCGGCACCGAGACCGGCCATCACGCCGCAGCCGAGCAGTCCGACGGCGGCGGGCCGGGCGGCCGGGTCGACCTTGGTGCACTGACCGGCGTGGACCAGGGTCTTCTCCGCGAAGGCGCCGATGCCCAGCGCGGGTGTGAGCTCGGTGCCGTCGGTGAGGGTCATCTTCTGCGCCGCGTTGTGGGTGGCGAAGCAGTACCACGGGCGGCCCCGGCGGCAGGCGCGGCACACCCCGCAGACGGCCCGCCAGTTGAGCACCACGAAGTCGCCCGGCGCGACGCCGTCGACGCCGGGCCCGACCTGCTCGACGACGCCGGCGGCCTCGTGGCCGAGCAGGAACGGGTAGTCGTCGTTGATGCCGCCCTCCCGGTAGTGCAGGTCGGTGTGGCAGACCCCGCAGGACTGGATCCGTACGATCGCCTCGCCCGGCCCCGGGTCGGGCAGCACGATCGTGGTCACCTCGACCGGCGCGCCCTTGCTGCGGGAGATGACTCCCCTGACCTCCTGGCTCACGTTTCCTCCTGCTCCACGCCGACGCGTCGCGCCGCCGTCCGTCGGTGCCCTGACGCGGCACCCGATCACGTTCCTCGGGCCGAACCTACTCCCGATCGTCGCGGACGACCGGGGCCGTCGGGCGGTTATCGCGGGCGGCGAGGGGTAGGCGGGGGCACGGTTCGACGCTCGGACGGGAGTGCGCCATGAGGATCAGCCATCTGCCGCTGCGGGTCAGCATCGGCGCGTTCGTCCTCAACTCGGGGATGGGCAAGCGGTCGCTGGAGGGGGAGGCCGCGCAGGGCATGCACGGGATGGCCGTCGGCGCCGTCCCGCAGCTCGGCAAGCTCGATCCGGACCGGTTCGCCCGGCTGCTCTCCCGGGCCGAGATCGCCCTGGGCGCCGCGCTGCTCGCGCCGTTCGTACCGTCGGCGCTGGCCGGTCTGGGGCTGGCGGCGTTCGGCGCGGGCCTGGTGCAGCTCTACCTGAGGACGCCGGGGATGCGCGAGGCGGGCAGCCTGCGGCCCACCCAGCAGGGCATCGGCCTGGCCAAGGACGTCTGGCTGCTCGGGGCCGGCCTGACGCTGGTGCTGGACGACCTCACCCACGGCCGCCGGCGGCGCTGAGGTCCCGCGCCGGCAGCCTTCTCCACCACACGCCGCGACGCGCCGGAGACCACGCCCGCGCCGCGTCCCCGGGAGGTCGGTGGGCGCCACGCGGCCGGTGCGGCGGGTCAGGTCGGCGTCGCGGCGGGGGTCCGCGCGGTGAGCTCGCGGCGGGCCGCGTTGCGGTAGCGCAGCACCTGGACCGCGCCGAGCGCCCAGAGGACGTACTGCACGGCGAAGGCCCACCGGAAGGCGGTCAGGTCCGGGGTGGCCCGACCGGCCGGGGTGGCCAGGTCGAGCACCACGCCGACGGCCAGCACCAGCACGATCGAGGCGACGAAGCCGCCGACGTTGACGACCCCGGTGGCGCTGCCGATCCGGTTGACCGGGTTGAAGCTGCGCGCGTAGTCGAAGCCGATGAGGGACGCCGGGCCGTTGACCGCGAGCACCAGCACCAGCGTGACCAGCAGCCAGCCCGGCGCGCGTCCCGGCCAGGCGAGCACGACGGCCCAGACCACGGCGGTGGCGCCGGTGATCGCGAAGACCAGCACCGAACGGTGGAACGGGTGCCGGGCGCAGAGGTGCGCCACCACCGGCCCGGTCAGCAGCATGGCGGCGGTCATCAGGGTGAGCAGCGACGCCGCCGCGGTCGGGCTGAGCCCCTGCCCCTGCACCAGGAACGGGTACCCCCAGAGCAGGGCGAACACCGCGCCGGAGAACTGGGTGACGAAGTGCGTCCAGAGCCCCAGCCGGGTGCCCGGTTGGGCCCACGCGGCGGCGAGTTCCCGGCGGACGTCGGTGAGGGTGGGCGCCGCGCCGGCTGGGACCGGCCCGCCCGGGGTGTCCCGGACGGCGACGACGACCATCAGCAGCACGGTCGCCCCGACCGCCCCGGCGGTGAGGAAGGCGGGCGTCCAGCCAGCCGAGTGCAGCAGGGCCACCAGCGGTACGGCGCCGAGGATCGCCCCGAGCTGGCCGAGAGTGCCGGTGAGCTGGGTCATCATCGCGTAGCGCCGCCCCGGGAACCACAGCGCCACGATGCGCAGCACGCTGATGAACGTCATGGCGTCGCCGAGGCCGATCAGCACGCGGGCGGCGATCGCCAGGGGCACGTCGGTGGCCACGGCGAAGCAGAGCTGGCCGGCGACCATCAGCGCGCCGCCGGCGATGAGCAGCCGGCGGGACCCGAACCGGTCGAGCAGCACGCCGACCGGGACCTGCATCGCCGCGTACACGGCGAGCTGGGCGACGGAGAAGGTGGCCAGCGCCGAGGCGTTGACGTCGAAGCGGTGCGTCGCGTCGACGCCGGTGACGCCGAGCGAGCTGCGGTGGAAGACGGCGGCCACGTACGCGGCCACGGCGACGCCCCAGACGAGGCCGCCCGCCGAGCGGAGCGGGGCGAGCGGTGCGGTCAGCACCCTCACCGCAGGGACCGCAGCACGGCCGCCGCGTTGTCGATGTGCGCGGCGACGGCGGCGAGCCAGCATCCGGGGTCGTCGGAGTCGAGCGCGGCGAGCTGGTCGGCGTGCTCGGTGAGCGCCGTCTCGGCCCAGCCGGGCGAGAGCCGGAAGCTGGCCTCCCCCATCCGCAGCTGTCGGTCGCGCAGCCGCTGGTACAGCTCGGCGAGGATCTCGTTGCCGGCGGCGTCCACGACGGTGGCGTGGAACGCCCGGTCGGCCTGCATCAGCGCGGCCAGGTCACCGGCGGCGTGCGCGTCCCGCATCTCGGCCAGCCGGGCGGCGAGGTCGCCCCGCAGCGCCGCGCGCCGGGGCCAGACCCGCTCGGCGGCGTGCAGCTCGACCAGCCGCCGCGCCTCGATCACGTCGGTGATCTCACGGGCGGAGACCGGGCGGATCAAGGCGCCCCGCTTGGGATAGAGCCGGACCAGTCCCTCCGCCTCCAGGCGCAGCAGCGCCTCCCGGACCGGGGTGCGGGAGACCCCGGTGGCCTCGGCGATCTCCCCCTCGCTGACCAGCGACCCGCCCGGGTGGATCTGCTCCAGGATCTCGCGCTTGAGGTGCCGGTAGGCGCGTTCGGCGGCCGAGGGCACGGCCGTCCGGCCCGACGGGGAGGGATGCGTCATGTATCTATGGTGGGCCCCGCCTCCTCGGCGCGCCTCGCGCCCCCGCCGGGGGTGGCGCGGGCCACCGTCAGCGGGGATGGAGCGTCAGCAGCCCGTCGCCGTCGACGGCGAACCCGCGCGCGAACGGTGGGCCGAAGCCGCCGAGCAGCCCCGCCAGCCAGCCGGCCTCGTCGGGCGCGGCCCGCTCCAGCCGCATCCGGCGCATCCGTACCGGGGCCGCCCGCAGGCGCCGCAGCGCCCCGGTGGCCGCGTCGAGGGTCGGCAGCCAGAGCAGCCGCAGCTCCGGGCGGTACGCCTCCCGCCCGCCGATGCCCTCGTAGTCGTCGACCAGGTCGCCGCAGCCGTAGAGGATGAGCCGGTCGCGGTACACCTCGACGGGGCGGGGATGGTGCGACGAGTGACCGTGCACCACGTCCACGCCGGCGTCGACCAGCCGGTGGGCGAAGTCGACGTGCGCGGGCGGCACCTCGTACCCCCAGTTGGTGCCCCAGTGCACGGAGACCAGCACCCGGTCCCCCGGCCCGGCCACGGCGGCGATCCGTCCGGCCAGCGCGTCCGCCGAGGCGACCGATACCTCCGGCAGGTACGCCACCCCGGGCGACCCGGCGGTGGCCGCCCAGGGCGGGGGCACCCCGCTGGACGGTGCGGCCACCGACCAGACGAGCAGCCGGCCGCCCCGGCCGAGCGGCACCCGGGCGGGTCGCCAGGCCGACGCCGCGTCCCGGCCGGCGCCGGCGGTGGCGATGCCGGCGTCGGCCAGCACGTCGAGGGTGTCGGTGAGCCCGACCGGGCCGAAGTCGAGGCTGTGGTTGTTGGCCAGGGCGCAGACGTCGAGCCGGGCCGCGGCGAGGCAGGACAGGTTCCCCGGGTGCATCCGGTAGTGGATCGCCTTGGCCGGTGCGTGTTCGCCCCGGCCGGTCACCGCGGTCTCCAGGTTGACCACGCGCGCGTCGGGCCACAGCTCGTCGAGCAGGTGCAGCGCCTCGCCCCACGGCCAGGCCGGCGGCGCCGGACGCGGGACCGGCCCGTTGGCCTCCCGGGCGAGGTCGACGTAGTCGCGGGCGTCGCGTACCGCCGGTTCGCGCAGCTCGGGCGGGCCGGGCGCGGGCAGGATCGCGTCCACGCCCCGGCCGGTCATCACGTCGCCGCCGAGGAAGAGGGTCAGCTCGGGCACCCGGCCCGCTTTCCCCGTCGCGCCGCCGGCTCACCTGCCGGCGGCGTCCGCGCCGGCCTCGGCCCAGAAGTCGACGAGCAGGCGGTGGAACTCCTCGGCGCACTCGATCTGCGGCATGTGCCCGCAGTCGGCGAACAGGTGGGTGCGGGCGCGCGGCAGCCGGGACCGGGCGGCGTCGAGGTGCGCCGCCGGCAGGATCAGGTCCCGGTCGCCCCAGACGACCAGGGTGGGCACGTCGAGCCGTTCCACCTCGGCCAGCAGCTCCTCGCGCCACTGCGGGCTGACGCCTCGGAAGGTGCCGAGGCTGCGCGCGGTCTCCAGCATCACCCGGGCGGCGTACGGCTGGCGGGCGACCGCCAGGGCGTGGGCGACGCGTTCGGCGGTGGCGAGGGCCGGGTCGTGGAAGAGCGACAGCTCGGCGCGGCGGGCGGCCCAGCGGGTGGGTCGCAGCAGCAGCCGGCCCAGCGGGCGCAGCGCCAGCAGCCGCAGCGCGATGGTCACCTCCCGGCCGAAGCCGGCGCTGTTGACAAGCGTCAGGCTGGCCACCCGGGCCGGCTCGGACGCCGCGAGGCGCATGGCGACCGCGCCGCCGAGGGAGTTGCCGACCACGTGCGCCGGCTCCTCGACGCCGACGGCGTCGAGGTAGTGGGCGGCGAACTCGCCAAGCGCGGGCAGGGTGCAGGGGCGGGCCATCGGCAGCGAACCGCCGTAGCCGGGCAGGTCGACGCTGTGCACCCGGAACCGCGCGGCGAGCAGTTCGTGCAGCTCGGTGAAGTCGCGCAGGGTGCGGCCGATGCCGTGCAGCAGCAGCACCGGCGGCCCGTCGCCGTCGACGCGGTGGCACACCCGCCGGCCGTCCACGCTCACGTGCCGGCGTCCGGCTGGGGCGCTCACGCCGGTCCTCCGGCCGGGTCGGCCGCCGGGGGCGCCTCGGGCTCGCGCTGCGCCGGGGCGGGCGATCCGGTGGTGAGCCCGCGGGTGGCGTCGCCCGCGACGCGGTCGAGCGCGAAGGCCAGGACCCGCTGGTACGACACGGGCGCCACCCGGGCCAGCAGGTCGGGCAGCTTCGCCGACCAGCCGATCAGCACCCGGCCCCGGCGGCGGTGCACGCCGCGCAGGATCACCTCGGCGGCCCGGGCGGGGTCGATGGTCAGCAGCTTCTCGAACTGCCGGCGGCCGGTCTCGAACTCCTCGGCGGGCACGCCGACGCCCACCCGGGCGTTCTGCGCGATCCGGGTGCGGATGCCCCCCGGATGCACGCAGGTCACCCCGATCCCCTCGCCGGCCAGCTCCTGGCGCAGCGCCTCGGTGAAGCCGCGGACGGCGAACTTGCTGGCCGCGTAGGCGGTCTGCCCGGCCGGGGCGATGATGCCGAAGAGGCTGGAGACGTTGACCAGGTGCGCGCCCGGCTCGACCCGCAGGGTGGGCAGCAGCGCGTGGGTCAGCTGCGCCACGGCCCGGAAGTTGACGTCGACGACCCAGCTGAACTCCTCCAGGCTCACCTGGTCGAACCGGCCGCCCAGCGCCACCCCCGCGTTGTTGACCAGCAGCCGCAGCGCCGGGTGCCGCCGCCGGATCTCCTCGGCCACCCGGGCGGTGACGGCGGCGTCGGCCAGGTCGACCACGTAGGCGGTGAGCTGCCGGTCGGGGTACGCGGCGCGGACCGCCGCGACGACGGCGTCGAGGCGCCCGGCGTCGCGGTCGACCAGCACCAGGTCGCTGCCCCGGCGGGCCAGCCCGTGCACGAGGGCCTCCCCGATCCCGCTGGCGGCGCCGGTCACGACGGCCGTGCCGCCGGTGAAGACGAACCTACGCACGGGCGGTCCTCCGTTCCGGTGTGCCGGCGCGGGAGAACCGCACGCCGGGGTCGGTGAGCCGGCCGTGCCGCATCAGCAGGACGTCCCGGGGATAGTTCTGGTGCAGCCGCCACGGCGCCCGGGCGCCCTGCTTGGGCAGGGCGTCGACGCTGCGCAGCACGTAGCCGGCCGTCAGGTCGATGATCGGCTCCAGCTCGCCGTCGGGCGGCGGCAGCGGGGTGACGACCTGCTGGCCGGTGCGGTCCAGGTGCCGCAGCAGCCGGCAGACGTAGGTGGCCACCAGGTCGGCCTTGAGCGTCCACGAGGCGTTGGTGTAGCCGAGGGTCATCGCGAAGTTCGGCACCCCGGAGAGCATCATCCCCTTGTAGGCGACGGTGTCGGGCAGCTCCACCTGCGCGCCGTCCACGGTGAGCGTCATGCCGCCGAGGGCGAGCAGGTTGAGCCCGGTGGCGGTGACGACGACGTCCGCGGCCAGCTCCTCGCCGGAGGCGAGCCGGACGCCCCGCTCGGTGAAGGTGTCGACGGTGTCGGTGACCACCGACGCCCTCCCCCGCGCCACCGCGGTGAACAGGTCGCCGTCGGGCACCACGCACAGTCGCTGGTCCCAGGGGTCGTAGCGGGGCGAGAAGTGCCGGTCGACGTCGTAGCCGGCCGGCAGCCGGCCCCGGGCGGCGCGCAGCAGCAGCCGCCGGACCAACGCGGGCGCCCGCCGGCTGAGCTGGAAGTTGGCGGTGGAGAGCAGGACGTTCTTCCAGCGCACCACCGGATACGCGGCCTTCGCGGGCAGCCAGCGCCGCAGCGCGTCGGCCAGCACGTCGCGCGACGGCAGCGCCAGGACGTACGTGGGTGAGCGCTGGAGCATGGTGACGTGGGCGGCCCGCTCGGCCATCGCCGGCACCAGGGTCACGGCGGTGGCGCCGCTGCCGATCACCACCACCCGCTTGCCGGTGTGGTCGAGGTCGGCGGGCCAGTGCTGCGGGTGCACGATCCGCCCCGCGAACCGCTCGGTGCCGGGGAACCCCGGGGCGTACCCGGCGTCGTAGCGGTAGTAGCCGGCGCAGGTGAACAGGAAGGCACAGGTCAGCGCGACCGTCTCGCCGGTGTCGTCGCGCTGGGCGTGCACCGTCCAGCGGGCGCTTGCGCTGTCCCAGTCGGCCCGCTGCACCCGGTGCCGGAAGCGGATGTGGTCGGTGACGCCGTACTCGTCGGCGGTGCGGCGGACGTAGTCGCGGATCGAGTCGCCGTCGGCGATGGCCTTCGGGTCGGTCCACGGCTTGAAGGAGTAGCCGAGGGTGAACATGTCGGAGTCCGACCGGACGCCGGGATAGCGGAACAGGTCCCAGGTGCCGCCGATCGCGGCGCGGGACTCCAGCACCGCGTACGTCTTCTCCGGGCAGTGGCGGCGCAGGTGGCAGGCGGCGCCCACGCCGGACAGGCCGGCGCCGACGATGAGCACGTCGACGTGTTCGGTGGCCATCTCGTCTCCGTCCGCCGGTGTGACCGGACACTAGCCACGGCTGTCGAGGCTCGTCAACACCCTGTCGAGCCGGATCGACACAGTGTTGATCCGGTGTAGAGTCACCGGGCATGACACCCGCCCGTACGGCCACCGGGAACGCGACCGGGCGCGGACGGCGCGCGGCGCGCTCCGTCGGCGACGAGCGGGAGCTGGCCATCCTGGCGACCGCCGAGCAGCTGCTGGGGCAGCGGGCCTTCGCCGACATCTCCACCGACGACCTGGCGCGCGGGGCGGGCATCTCCCGGCCCACCTTCTACTTCTACTTCCCGTCCAAGGACGCGGTGCTGCTGACGCTGCTGGACCGGGTCATCGAGGAGGCCGACGCCGCCGCCGGGAACGTGCTGGAGCGGCTGGCCGAGGACCCGCCGGCGCGCTGGCGGGAGCTGATCGACCGGTTCCACGAGACGTTCGGCGCACACCGCGCGGTGGTGCTGGCCTGCGCCCAGGTGCGCGGCACCAACGCCGAGGTGCGCCGGCTCTGGGCAACCGTGCTGGAGCGCTGGGTGCACGCGATCGAGACCGCGATCGTGGCCGAGCGGCGGCGCGGGGCGGCCCCCGACGGAGTGCCGGCCCGCGACCTCGCCATCGCGCTCAACTCGATGAACGAGCGCGTCTGGTACGCCACCTTCGCCGGCGACGGGCCGGCGGTGGCCGAGCGCGACGTGGTCGACGTGCTGCGCGACGTGTGGCTGGCCGCGATCTACCGCGGCACCGCTCCCCCGCCGGCCTGACCACGCCGGGCGAGGTGTGCCGGGATGACCTCGGGGTCATGCCCCCACCCACGTGCCCGGCTACCGTTGATCTCTCCCGACGGCGACCCGCCCGGCCATCCGTCCCCCTGGAGGAGACTTGCGCCCGACCAGCACCCCGTTCTCCGCCGAGCTGCGGGCCGCCAGCGCCGAGGCCCACCAGGGCGCGGAGTCCCAGCGGTACATCTCGGCCCTGGTGGCCGGCGAGCTGGACCGCGCCGGCTACGCCGCACTGGTGGTGCAGCACCACGTGATCTACGAGGCGCTGGAGGGCGCCGCCGAGGCGATGCGCCACGACCCGCTCGCCGGCCCGTTCGTCGACGACGCGCTGACCCGGCTGCCCGCCCTCGCCGCGGACCTGGAGTTCCTGCTCGGGCCCGACTGGCGCCGACGGATCGATCCGACCCCGGCGACGGTCGCCTACGCCGGGCGCCTCGGCGCGGTCTGCGCCAGCTCACCGGAACGGTTCGTCGCCCACCACTACACCCGCTACCTCGGCGACCTCTCCGGCGGCCTGCACATCGGACGGTCCCTCGCGCGGCACCACGGGCTGACCGGGGACGCCGGGGCGGCGTTCTACCGGTTCGACCGGATCCCCAGCCCGAAGGCGTACAAGGACGCCTACCGGGCCAGGCTGGACGCCCTCCCGCTCGACGAGGTGGGTCGGGCCGCGCTGCGGGCCGAGGTGCTCGTGGCGTACCGGCACAACACCGAGGTCCTCGCCGCCCTGTCCCACCTCGTGCCGGCCACGGACGCTGAGGTGGCCGCGTGACCGCCCCGTTCGGCGCCGACGTGGTCGCCGCCGTCTGCCGGCACATGAACGACGACCACGCCGGGGACTCGCTGCTCATCTGCCGCACGCTCGGCGGGCAGCCGGCGGCCACCCGGGCCCGGGCCACCGGCCTGGACGCCGAGGGGATGGAGTTCGCCGTGACCGTGGACGACATCGAGGTCCCGGTGCGGGTGCCGTTCGCCCACCGGCTGAGCGAACGCGCCGAGATCCGGCAGGAGGTGGTGCGGATGTACCGGGAGGCGTGCCAGCGGTCCGGTCTCCCGCCGCGCCCGGCCGGCTGACCGGCGGCACGGCGCGAACGCCACGTCCGATCGCCGCCAGCGCCGGCCCGCCGGTTCCCGGAGAGTCGGCTCCGGTGGCGCGACGCACGGTCGCGCCCTCGATGGAAGGTGGACGGATGCACGTCGTGCCCGGTCTGAAGGTGCTCTACTTCGGCACCCCGGTGGTGCTGGTCACCTCCCGCAACCCCGACGGCACGGCGAATCTCGCGCCGATGTCGTCGGCGTGGTGGCTGGGCCGGCAGGCGATGCTCGGGCTCGGCGACAGCGGCCGGACGACGTCGAACCTGCTGCGCGAGGGCGAGTGCGTGCTCAACCTGCCCTCCTCGGCGATGGTCGACGCGGTCGACCGGATCGCGCTCACCACCGGCCGCCCGGACGTGCCGGTGCAGAAGGCACGCCAGGGCTACCGCTACGAGCCGGACAAGTTCACCCTGGCCGGGCTGACCGCCCAGCCGTCCGCGCTGGTCGGGGCACCCCGGGTCGCGGAGTGTCCGATCCAACTGGAGTGCCGGGTGGTCGCGGCCCACCCGTTGGCGGGAGACGACGTGCGGGCCACCGCCTTCCAGGTCGAGGTGTTGCGCGCGTACGTCGAGGAGGACCTGGTCATCCCCGGGACGAGCCACGTGGACCCGCTGCGCTGGGATCCGTTGATCATGAAGTTCTGCGAGTTCTTCGGCGGCGGGCACCACGTGCATCCGTCCCGGCTCGCGGAGGGCTGGCAGATGCCCCACCGGCTCGGCGCGGCGTCGCGCTGACCGGTGGGCGGCGCGGCCGGTCCCGGGGCACTCCACAGGGGACGGTGACGGGGCGCCGATCGTCGCCGGATTGTGCGACCCTGGGATCGACTGCCCGGGTCACCGGAGGTGATGGCCACGTTACGACTGTGCGAGCTCGTCGCCGTGCCCGGTGCCGCCGCGGTGACCCTCGACGTCGCCGCCGGCGCCACGGCCGCCCTGGTCGCCGCCCCGCCGATCGGCACCGCCGTCGCCCGGGTGGTGAGCGGGCTGGCCGCGCCGGTCGCCGGCCGGGTCCTGGTCGGCGACCGGGAGGTGACCGCCCTGCCGCCGCCGCAGCGCCGCATCGCCTACGTGCCGGCCGGCGGCGCGCTGCTGCCCCACCTGACCGTGCGCCGCAACATCGCCTACGGCCAGCGCCGGCGGGAACGGGTGCGGGAGATGGCCGACGCGTGGACGGCGAAGGTGGTCGACCGGCTGGAGCTGGCCCCGACGCTGGAGCTGCGACCGCACCTGCTGTCGGAGGCGCAGCGGTTCCGGGTGGCGCTCGCCCGGGCGGTGGCCTGCCTGCCCGAGGTGCTGGTGGTCGACCTGCCGACCGGACCGGCCGGCGGTGGGCGGCTGACCGACCTGGTCGGAAGGCTCTCCCCGGCGAACACCCCGGGGGTGGCGGTGCTGGTGTGCACGGCCGACCCGGGCTCGCTGGCCGACGTGCCGGTCGTCGCCGAGGTGGGCCGGTGACGCCGGCGGGCCGGGCCGCGCCGGTGGCGCGCCTGAGCCGCCGTGCTTTGCTGCGGGCCACCGCCGCGCTCACCGCGACCGCCGGCGCGGGCTGCGCCGCCACGCCGCCGGCGGTCCAGGTCGCGGTCGTGTGGAGCGGCGGCGAGCTGGCCCGTTTCCGCGAGGTCGTGGGCAACTACGGCGCCGACGTGCAGGTGATCAGCGCCGGCAACGACATCGACGCGTTCCTGCGCGCCCGCCAACTGGCCGGCACCAGCCCCGACGTGGCGATCCTGCCCCGGTCGGGGCTGGTCGTCGAGTACGCCCGGCGCGGCTGGCTGCGCGAGCTGACCCCCGCCACCAGCTACGCCCTCCCGCCCGGCATGGCCGACCTGCTCTCCGCCGACGGGCGCCGCTACGGCGTCTGGGTCAAGGCGGCCCACAAGTCGCTGTTCTGGTACTTCCCGTCGATGCTCCCCGCGCCGCCGCGCACCTGGGACCAGCTCGTGACGCTCACCCGGCGGCTCGGCGCGCGGGCCCGGTCGGGCGACGGCCCGGCGCCGCTGGCCGTCGGCGCCGCCGACGGGTGGGTGCTCACCGACTGGTTCGAGAACGTGCTCGCCGACGTGGCCCCGCCCGGCCACTACGAGGCGCTGGCGCGCGGCGAGGCCGACTGGCGGAGCCCGTCGGTGCACACGGCGCTGGACCGGCTCGCCGAGCTGTGGGGCGTCGACGGCGCGTTCCCCGGCGGCGGTCGCCGGGCCCTGCTCACCCAGTACGAGGAATCGGTGATCCAGGTGGTGCACCACCGGCGGGCGACGATGCTCTTCGAAGCCGACTTCGTCGACGACGTCAGCCGCCGGTTCCGCCGGGGCCCGGAGCAGCCGGAGACCTTCCGCTTCCCGGGCGCCCGGGTGGCCGACAGCCCGCTGATCGTCGGCGGTGACGCCGCCGTGGCGTTCGCCGGTTCGGCCCGTGGGGCGGAGCTGGTGCGCTGGCTCAGCGGCGGCTCCGCCTTCCAGCCGTGGCTGCGCGCCGGCGGCTACCTCTCCCCCAACGTGTCCGTGCCGCTGGACGACTACCGCGACCCCGTCCGCCGCCGCCTCGCCGCCGAGCTCCGCACGGCCGAGGCGGTGCGCTTCGACCTCTCCGACCGGCTGCCGGGCCCGTTCACCGGCTCCGACGGGGTGGGCATCTGGCGGATCATGCAGGACTTCTTCGCCGACGTCACCGACGGGGTCCCCGCCGGCAGGGCGACCCGCCGGGCCGTCGGGCAACTGGCGGCGGCGGCCCGGTCGGCGGGCGGCGGCCGATGAGCCGGGTCCTGGGCGAGCTGGCGGTCCTCGACGACGTCGGGCCGCCCCGGCGCGGGCGGGCCTACCCGGCGGCGGGGGCCACCTCGGCGCTGCTGCTGCCCGCCCTGCTGCTGCTCGGCGGGCTGGTGGCGTGGCCGGTGCTGCGTACGCTGCACGCCAGCGTCACCACCGACGGCCGGTGGGTGGGCGCGGAGCACTTCCGCACCGCGCTGGCCGCGCCCGGCACCGGCGCCGTGGTGGGACGCACGCTGCTCTGGGCGCTGCTGGTGCCGGCGGTGGTCACCGTCCTGGGCTACCTGCTCGCCGCCGCCTCGCGCCGCTCGCAGGAGGGCGGGCTGGTCCGCCTCATCCTGGTGGTGCCCACCGCCCTGCCGCTGGTGGTCACCGGGGTCACCTTCCGGCTGATGTACGACCCGGACCCGGAGCGCGGGCTGGCCACGCTGGTCGCGGCGACGCTGACCGGCCGGCCGGCGGCCGACGCCCCGCAACTGCTCGGCCCCGGCCTGGTCACGGTGGCGCTGATGTCGGCGTTCGTGTGGGCGTGGGTCGGGCTGGCCGTGCTGGTGTTCCGGGCCGCCCTCGACGCGGTGCCGCCCAGCCTCGCCGACGCGGTACGCGCCTACGGCGGCAACCGCCGCGACGTGCTCTGGGACGCGCAGTGGCGGCCACTGCTGCTGCGCACCGTGGCGGTGGTGTTCACCCTGGCGGCGCTCGGCACCGCCCGGACGTTCGACCTGATCCTGGTGATGACGCCCGGCTCGGTACGCGACGAGGCGTCGGTGCTCGCGCTGCGGGTCTGGCAGACCTCCAACGGCGCCACCACCGGCGAGGGCGCCGCGCTCGGCGTGGTGTGGCTGGTGGCGGTGGCCGCCGGGATGCTGGTCGCCGCGCTGTTCGTGCGGCAGGCGTGGCCGCCGCCCCGGGACCCGGTGCCCGTCGCACCCGAACCGGTGGTGCCCGCGCCACGCCGGACGACCCGGCTGCTGGTGGCAGGCGCGGCGGTCGCCTGGCTGGTGCCGCTCGGGGTGCTGCTCGCCACCTCGCTGCACGGGACGGTGGACGCGGCGGCCCGGGGCTGGTGGTGGAGCCCGCCCGGCCTCGACTCCTACCGGGACCTGCTGACCGGCGCCGAGCTGTGGCGCACGCTGGGCTTCACGTTGGTGCTGGCGACCGTGGTCACCGCCGTGGTGCTGGGCGTCGCGCTGCTCGCCGCGTACCCGCTGGCCTGGCTGACCGGGCCACCCGCCCAGGCCACCGGGCTGCTGCTGATGGCCGCCAGCATCGTGCCGGTGCAGGTGATCGCCGGGCCGGTCAACGAGGTGCTCGGCGTGGTGCTCTCCTCGGGCACGGCGCGTGGCCTGGCGCTGGTGCACGTCGCGCTGGGCGTACCGTTCGCCGTGCTGGTGCTGCGCAACGCGTTCGCGGACCTGCCCGCCGAGCAGGTGCGGGCGGCCCGGGTGGGCGGGCGGCACTGGTGGGGCACCCTGCGGCTGCTCGCCCGGCACAACCGCCCGGCCGTGGTGGCGGTCGCGGTGCTGGAGTTCGTCCAGGTGTGGAACGACCTGGTGGTGGGCCTGCTGTTCAGCGGTCCGGGCGCGCTGCCGCTGGGGCTGTTCCTCGCCGGCCAGACCCGGGGCTTCGCGGCCAACAGCGGGGCGCTCGCCGCCGGCTCGGTCATCGCCTCCGTCCTGCCGGTGCTGCTCGTGGTGCTGGCCCGCCGCCAGCTCGTCGCCGGCCTGGTCGCCGGGGGCGTGCGGTGACGGGGCCGAGACCGGCCCGCCGCTCGCGGCGGCCCCGGCGGCTGAGCCTGCTGCTCGCGATCGGCGGCGTGGTCGGCGGCACGGTCAGCGCGGTGCTCGGCAACGTCACCGGCAACCTGCTCTCCGAGCTGTCCGTCGCCCAGCTCGGCTCGGCGAGCGCCGGGGTGATCGTGCTCGGCCTCGCCGCCGCGATGATCGTGGAATGGCGCCGCCAGGGGCAGCAGGCCGCGACGCCGGACGACACCGAGCCGCCGCCCGTCGCCGGCGCGCCCACCCTGCCGTGGCCGGCCGGGTTCACCGGGCGGGCCGGGCACGTCGACGCGATCATCGACCTGTTGGAGAAGGAGCACGCGGTCGCGGTGGTCGGCCGGCGGGCCGTCGGCACGTCGGCCTGCGCCATCCAGGCCGCCAACCTGTGCCGGGACGACTTCCCGGACGGCCAGTACTACCTGGACCTGCGCCGGGGCGGCCGGCGGCACGACGCCCGGCAGGTGCTGACCGCGCTGGCCCGGATCCTCGGCACCCGGCCGCCGGCGTCGGGGCGCGCCGACGACCTCGCCGACGCCGTCGACGAGCTGAGCGGCCAGCTCGATGGCCGGGCGACCCTCGTGGTGCTGGACAACGTGGACGACCCGGCCCAGGTCCGACCGCTGCTGCCGCCCACCGCGCGGACGTGCCGCCTGCTGCTGGCCGGCACGGGAGCGCTGGCCGCGGTGGACGGGGTGGTGGCGCACGGGCTCGCCGAGCCGGACGCCGACGACGCCGTCGAGCTGTTCGCCGCCGCCGGCGCCGCCGCACCCGTCGCCCGGCCGCACCGCCCGGACCCGCGCACCGACCCGGCGGTACGCGACCTCGTCGAACTCTGCGGGCGGCAGCCCCGCACGGTCGCGGAACTCGGCAGGCGTACGGCCCAGCACGGGTGGCGGCACGGCGACGTGCTCGACGCGCTGCGCCGCGCCGTCGACACTCCCCCGCACCAGCACGTCGCCGCCTCCCCGGCGACCCTGCTGGTGACCGCGCGGGACACCGCGTACCACGCGCTGGGGGGCGAGGCGGGACGGTTGTGGCGGCTGATGTCGCTCAGCCCGGTGCCGCTGGACCGGCCGACGATCGGGGCCCTGGCCGGCCGCCGCCCGGACCGGGTGGCCGCCCTGCTGCACGAGCTGGCCGCCGGCGGGTTCGTCACCGGCGCGCCCGGTGACCGCTACGAGGTGCGCCCGCTGCTGGCCCCCTACGCCCGGATGCACCTGCGCGACGCGGAGCCGGCGCGGCGGCGGGTCGCCGCGCAGGCCCGGCTCACCCGGCACCTGGCCCGACGGGCCGAGCGGCACGCCGCGAGCCTCGCCGTGGTCGGCTCGCCGCCGGACCGGGAGCCGACGCTGGCGCTGGACGACGACCCGTACGGCTGGTTCGACCTGCACCAGGAACTGCTGCTGGCCGTGGTCAGGGTGCCGGCGGGCGCGGCGGAGACCCTGCCGCGCCGGGTCCGCCGCTGGTGGTTCCGCCTGGCGGTGGCGCTGTGCGGCTGGCTCGCCCACGCCGAGCGCCTCGACGAGTGGGCGGAGGTGTGCCGCACGGTGCTCGCCACGCCCACGGCCGACGACCGGCCGGAGATCGCCGGCTGGGCGCACAACGAGCTGGGGGTGCTGCGCCGCCGCCGGGGCGACCCGCAGGCAGCGGCGACGGCGCTCAGCCTCGCGGTGGCGGAGCGGGGCCGGCGCGGCACCGCGCAGGCGCGGATGAACCTGGGCCTGGTCCTGCTGGACATGGGGCAGTTCGACGACGCGGTGGAGCACCTGGAGCTGTCACGGCGGCACCGCTCGGCGGCGGACCGGGCCGGGCACGCGCTGACCGATCTGGGCCTGGGCGCCGCCCGGCTGTCCCGGGGGGAGCTGGAGGTCGCACACCGCCACCTGGTCCGCGCGGCGAACGCCTTCCGCGCGCTCGGCGACGCCCGGGGCTACGCGGCGGCGCTGACGAACCTGGTGCTGGTGCACGCGGGGCTCGGCGAGCACCTCGACGCGGCGCAGTCGTGGCGGGCGGCGCTGCGCGAGTACGAGTCCGTGGCCGATCCGACCAACCGGGCCGCCGCGCTGCTCAACGCGGGTGCCGCGCTGTTGTCCACCACGCCGGCCCAGGCACGGCAGGCGTACGAGTTGCTGGCGGAGAGCCTGCGGCTGCGCGACGGGCGGCCGACGGCCGGCCTGGGGCGGACCCTGCTGCACCTGGGCGACGCGGCGGCGGCCCTCGACGACGCCGACGAGGCCCGGCGGCACTGGGCGGACGCGGCGGGCGTGTGCGAGGAGGCGGGGGACGTCGACGGTCAGGCGGCGGCCGACGCCCGCCTGGTGGGCAGCGACGCGCCGGCCTGAGCGGGGCCCGCGCCGAGGGCCCCGCCCGCGCGGCTCAGCCGTCCAGCCGGCGCACCATGTTCATGATCGTCTCCAGTTGGGCGCCGCCCTTGATCGGGTAGTTGGTCGCGCCCAGGTAGCCCCACCAGTCCCAGCAGCCGTTCGGGTTCGCGGCGGCGGTGTCGGCCTGCGGATAGAGCACGATCAGGTTGTTGGTGTCGGCGTACTGGTTGAGGTTCGCCCGGTCCACGAAGGCGGTGCCGACCGCGCCGTGGCCCTGCAGGCAGCCGTGCAGGGCGACGAGCAGCCGGCACGACTGCCCGGCGGCACAGGACGCCGGCACGTAGGCGAAACCGTCGGCGCCCATGCTCAGCCCGGGAGCCCAGCCGTTGACGGCGTACGTGTGCTGGCTGAACCGGATCAGGCTGCCGCCCAGCGGGCCGGTGTTCGGCGCCCGCACGCTGCCGAGGAGCTTGCCCAGCAGGGCGCTCTGCGGGTCGGTGCCGCAGTCGTCGAGGAACGGCGAGGCGGTGACGGTGCACCCCAGGGTCCCGTACGGGGTGACCCAGGCGTGGCCGGCCGGGGAGCCGCTGTCGTACTGCACGCTGGCACCGAAGTGCTGGTAGTACCGGACCAGGTCGTCGGTGACGGACTTCTCGACGACGGTGTCGTTGGTGCCGTGGAAGACGTACACGGGATCGCCGGACAGGTTGCCCACCGGGTCGACCCAGCCGTAGGAGGCCCACGTCCGGGTGTACGCCTGGAGGGCCGACACGTTCGTGGGGTACGCGTTGTCGCCGCAGCCGCCGAGCGCCTGGGCGACGTTGTTCTGCGCGCAGTAGTACGGCCCCGCGGCGAAGACCGCCGCGCCCCGGATCCGCGACGAGTAGGCGACGTGCAGCTGGGTGGCCATGTAGCCACCGGAGGAGACGCCGGCGACGTACACGCCGGAGACGTTGTGGGGGCGTAGGGTCCCGGCGACCGGGGCCTTGGTGGCCGGGGTAGCGGCCTGGGCGGGGGCCGCGGTCGTGAGGACGAGCAGCAGGGCGGTGACGAGGGCGGCGGCCTTCAGCGGTGTGGTCATGGCGCTCTCCTGTCCGGGAGCGGCGGCGGTGGTGCCGGCGTGCGCAGACGCTAGCGTGACGCAGTGCACAGTGGACATGAGTGCCGCCGACACCTCGGGTGACGCCGGCATGTCCGAGACCGACACAGGGGCCGCCCCGCCCGGCGCTCAGGTGGTGCCACCGCCCGGCTGCGGCCCGCTACGCGCGGGGTCGCCAGCGGCGACCCTCACTCGGCGCGCCACACGGCGTCGCGGGGCGGGCCGGGCTCGGCCCAGCACAGCCCGCCCTTCGCCTCCACCCCCGGCAGCCCCTCGACCATGCGGCTGATGTCCACGAGCGACGCCAGCGACACCACGACGTCGTTGCGCAGGTCCGCCACCGCCGTCTCGAGGTCGTCCTCCTCCGCCGCCCAGTCGATGGCCGCCGCCCGCAGGTCGGCCACCGCGTGGTCGGTGAGCACCTGCGGATCGGTCACGGCCACCGTGAGCCGGCAGTAGACGTTGAGGGTGAGCGGTTCCGGGGCGCCGACGTCGGTCATGCCCTCAGCATGACCGACCCTGACGGATCGGGACCAGACGCTTTTACTTAGGGCTTGACCTAAGTGTTCGACGCGGGCATAGTCAGGTGCATGCCTAAGCAATCGGGCGGCGGAGCCGGAAGCGACGACGGGAGCCTGGACGGCGTGTTCCACGCGCTGTCGGACCCGACCCGCCGCCGGGTCGTCGAGCTGCTCGGCCGGGGGCCCGCGACAACCAGCGAGCTCGCTCGTCCGTTTGACATGGCACTGCCGTCGTTCACCCAGCACCTGGGCGTCCTCGAGCGCTCCGGCCTGGTGACGTCGGAGAAGAAGGGGCGCGTGCGGACCTACCGGCTCGCCCCCCAGCCGCTCGAGCACGTCGACACCTGGCTCGCCGGTCAGCGCGCGACATGGTCCCGGCGCCTCGACCAGCTCGACTCGTTTCTCCATGACCTGAAGGAGCAGCAGACATGACCACCTACCCGAGCGTGAACCCGAATCTCGACCTCGTCCTGGAGCGCACTGTCGACGTCGCCCCCGAGCTGATCTGGAAGGCCTGGACCACGCCCGAGCTGATCGTGCAGTGGTTCGCCCCGCGACCCTGGTCGACCTCGTCCTGCGAGATCGACCTCCAGCCCGGCGGCAGGTTCAACACGGTGATGCGCTCGCCCGAGGGCGAGGAGTACCCGAGCACCGGCTGCATCCTGGTCGTCGAGGAGGGCTCGACGCTGATCTTCACGTCGGGGCTGGGCCCCGGCTTCCGCCCACAGGTGGCCAGCGACGATTTCCCGTTCACCGCGATCATCAAGCTCGAGCCCACCGGCAACGGCACGAAGTACACGGCCACGGCGATCCACGCCGACGCCGCGGCGAAGAAGTCGCACGAGGAGATGGGCTTCGCCGAGGGCTGGAGCGCCGCGCTGGACCAGCTGGTCGAGGTCGTCAAGGGCCTCTGACCGGCGGAGCGCAGGGGCCGCCAGGCGGTGGCCCACGGCGACGGTGGCCGTCAGATGTTGGCGGAGTCGGCCGGCACGTCGGCCGGCAGGGCGGGAGCGCCGGCCAGCGGGGCCTCCGTGCGGCAGGACGACCCCACGGTGTAGGCGGTCATCGACAGCGACCCGTACGCGTAACCGTCCACCAGCACCTCCGCGCCGTTGCCGGCGGCGCCGGCCAGGCCGGCGAGGTAGAGCAGCGGGATGAAGTGGTCCGGCGTCGGTACGGCCCGGCCGAAGTCGCGGTGGGCGTCCAGCGCGGCCGCCTCGGTCGGCTCGCCGAGCATGACGTCCTTCGCCGCCTCGTCGAACCGCTGCGCCCAGTCGAAGCCCTCGTCGACCATGCGCGGGTCCACCCCCCGCAGGTTGTGCACCACGTTGCCGCTGGTCACGACGAGCACCCCGCGCTCGCGCAACGGGGCGAGCCGCGCGCCCAGGTCCAGGTGGTAGTCCAGGCTCTTGAACGCGTTGATGCTCAACTGGACGACCGGGACGTCCGCGTCGGGAAACGCGTGGGTGAGCACCGACCAGGTGCCGTGGTCGATCCCCCACGAGTCGACGTCCGCCCCGACCCAGGTGGGGTGGACCACGTCGGCGATCTCCTCCGCCAGCTCCGGCAGGCCGGGCGCCGGGTAGCTGACGTCGAACAGCTCCGGCGGGAAGCCGTAGAAGTCGTGGATCGTCCTCGGCCGGGGCATCGCGGTGACGGCGGTGGCGCCGATGTACCAGTGGGCCGACACGACCAGGATCGCCCGGGGCCGCGGGACCGCCCGCCCGAAGGCGCGCCACGCCTGCGTGTAGCGGTTGAGTTCCAGCGCGTTCATCGGGCTGCCGTGGCCGATGAACGCGGCCGGCATCACCGCCGGGACGGTCTCGTTGCTCATGCTGCTCCCCCCGGGCTCACGGTGAGGCGAGCGTAACCGCTGTCGCGGGGAGCGGCCCGGTCAACGCCGGCCGCGACCGGTTGTCACCGGTCGCGGCCGGCGTTCGCCGTCAGTCGGACACCTCGCGCCAGGCGGGGTGATTGCCACGCCATGCACCGGCGAGGATGACCGCGGACGTCCGGCCAGGGCATTCCTGCACCCGGGAGCGGCCGGACTCGCCGCCGATTCGTACCTGCACGTCCCAACGCTGCCCATCGGTGCGGATGTACACGTCCCGACGCCCGCGTTGCGACGTGTCACCGTTCCACCAGTGTTCTTCGACCCTCACCCAGCGACCGTATAGCAGTTGGTCCGCAGACGTCACGGCCGGTGGCGGTGGAGATCGCCGCCGGGCGGGGTCGCCCGGTCAGGCGGACTCCCCCGGCGCCAGGTGACGGTAGCCGGGCACCGTCTCGGCGAACCAGCCGTTCACGCTGGTCAGGCCGCGCTCGTTGAGCTGGGCGTCGTGGATCGGGAACACCCGCTCGGCCCCGACGGCACCGGCGAACTCGATCGCCTCGGTGAGCTTCAGCCAGGAGGCCTGCGCCGGGACCAGCAGCGTCTCGACCGGCCGGTCCGGCCGGTGCAGCGAGTCGCCCGGGTGGTAGACCGCGTCGTCGACGAGGTAGCCCAGGTTGGCGCAGTCGGGCTGGCCACCGTGGATGGTGGCGTGCCGACCGCCGAGCGCGGTCACGGTGAGGCCGGCGGCGGTGAACCGCTCGCCGGCGCCGACCCTGGTCACGGGCAGCGGCGCCAGGTCGGGCAGGACGGCGCCCTGCGGGGCGAAGACCGGCACGCCGAGACCCGCCAACCGGAGCACGTCGACGTGGTCGGTGTGCTCGTGGGTGACCAGCACGGCGTCCGCGCCGGCCAGGGCCCGCGGCTCGCTCCAGGTGCCGGGGTCGATGACCAGCACGCCGCCGTCGTGCTCCAGCCGGACACAGGAGTGGGTGAACTTCGTGATCCGCATCCGGCGACCGTACGCCGGTGGTAGCGCCCCGTCTGCCCGGCGGCGGGCGGCACGGGGCCGTGCCGGAGGGTGGCGCCGGCCCGCCTTCCCGGCCGGTTTCGCCGGACGGCCCGGAGACCGTCCCGGGCCGCGTGAGAGGCTGCGGGGCGGAAGGGAGTACCGAGATGGGCGACTACGGCCACCCGCTGGCCTTCGGGGCGTTCCTGACGCCCGGCAACGCCGAGCCCGGGCGGGTGGTGGGCCTCGCCGTGCTGGCCGAGCAGGTCGGGTTCGACCTGGTCACCTTCCAGGACCACCCGTACCAGCCCGCGTTCCTCGACACGTGGACGCTGATGAGCTTCGTGGCGGCCCGGACCGGCACGGTGCGGCTGGCCGCCAACGTGACGAACCTGCCGCTGCGCCCGCCGGCTGTCCTGGCCCGCAGCGTGGCGAGTCTCGACCTGCTCAGCGGTGGCCGGGTGGAGCTCGGCCTGGGCGCCGGCGCGTTCTGGGATGCCATCGAGGCGATGGGCGGGCAGCGGCTCTCCCCCGGGCAGGGCGTCCGGGCCCTGACCGAGGCCATCGACGTCATCCGCCAGGTCTGGGACGTCGAGGCGCGCGGCGGCGTCCGGGTCGACGGCGAGTTCCACCGGGTAATGGGCGCGAAGCGGGGCCCCGCGCCCGCCCACGACGTGGGCATCTGGCTCGGCGCGTACAAGCCGCGGATGCTGGCGCTGACCGGGAGCCGGGCCGACGGGTGGCTGCCGTCGCTGGGCTACCTGCAGCCCGGCGACCTGGGCAGGGGCAACACGATCATCGACGACGCCGCACGGGAGGCCGGCCGCGATCCGGCCGACGTGCGCCGCCTGCTCAACGTCACCGGCCGCTTCGCCACCGTCGGCCGGGGACCGCTGGACGGCCCCGCCGAGCAGTGGGCCGAGGAACTGGCCGACCTCGCGCTCAGCGACGGGATCAGCACCTTCATCCTGGGCAGCGACGACCCGGAGGACCTGCGACGCTTCGCCGCCGAGGTCGCCCCCGCCGTACGCGAACTCGTGGCCGGCGAGCGCGCGGCCGGCGCCGCTGCCGCCGTGACCCCGGCGGAGCCCGAAGCCGACGAGGCGCGGGCGACACCCGGGGGCGCCGGGGCGCAGCCGTCGCCCGCTCCCCGCCCGCCCGCCGGCGCGGGATCCTTCGTCGTCGTCCCGACGCCCGACGACGGCGTGCGCCGCAGCGCGATCCGGGTCTGGGACGAGGCCACCCGCCCCACCGGCCCCGCGCCCGACCCGGCGCGCACCTACCCGCCGCACGACCAGGCCGGCGCGCAGCACCTCATCGACGTGCACGACGGGCTGCGCGCCGAGCTGACCCGGCTGTACGACCTCGTGGAGCAGGTGGGGGCCGGGCTGGTCGACGCGGGCACGGCCCGCTCCCACATCAACACCATGACCATCCGGCAGAACAAGTGGACCCTGGGCACGTACTGCGAGTCGTACTGCCGGGTCGTCACCACCCACCACACGCTGGAGGACCGGGGGATCTTCCCGCACCTGCGCCGGGGCGACGCCCGCCTCGCCCCGGTGCTGGACCGGCTGGAGCAGGAGCACCACGCCATCCACGACGTGCTGGAACGCGTCGACCGGGCGCTTGTCGCGTTCGTCTCCGTCGCCGACGGGATGGCCGAGCTGCGCGCGGCGGTCGACCTGCTCAGCGACACCCTGCTGTCCCACCTCGCCTACGAGGAACGCGAACTCGTCGAGCCCATCGCCCGGCTCGGCCTGAACTGAACCCCGCCGTCGCGCGGCGTACCGACGGACCGGAACTGAACTCCGCCGTCGCGCGGCGTGCCGACGGACCGGAACCGAGCCCGCCGTCGCGCGGTGTGCCGGAGGATCGGGGCATGCCGCGACCATCCGGGCGGGGGCACCGCCGCCTGCCGCACACCGCCGACGTCCGCATCGAGGCGTGGGCGCCGAGCCGGGAGGAGTGCGTCGCCGAGGCGGTCGCCGCGCTGGTCGGGACGTTCGTCGATCCCGCCGGGGCGCCCCCGGGCCCGCAGCGGGAGTTCCGCGCGCCGGCCGGTGACGACGACGCGGACCTGCTGGTGGGCGTACTCGACGAGGTGATCTTCCGGATCGAGACGGCGGGTGAGCTGCCGCTGCGCACCGACGTGGCCGACGACGGCGCCGGCGGCCTGGTGGTGCGCTGGCGCACGGCGGACACCGACGCCGTCGAGCTGGTCGGCGCCGTGCCGAAGGCCGTCTCCCTGCACGGGCTGCGCTTCGGCCCCGACGGCGAGGGCTGGTGCTGCGCGGTGACGCTGGACGTGTGAGCCCCCGCGCCCGGCCCCCACCCCGCGCCGCCCGCTCAGCCCTTGACCACGCCGAGCGGGACCAGCCGGGCCACCTTGCGGCACAGCCCGGCGCCCTCGGCGGCGGCCACCACCGCCGAGACATCCTTGTACGCCGCCGGCATCTCCTCGGCCAGGCCGCGCCGGGACGCCCCGCGAACCGCGATGTCCCGCGCCTCCAACTGGGCACGCGGGTCCAGCCCGCGCTCCGACCGCACGGCCTGCTTGCGGCTCTGCACCCGGCCGGCCCCGTGGCAGGTGGACGCGAAGGCCGGCGCCCCCGGCACGCCGGTGAGCACGTACGAGCCGGTGCCCATGGAGCCGGGGATCAGCACCGGCTGGCCCACGTCCCGCAGGTCGTCGGGCAGGTCGTCGTGGCCGGGCGGCAGCGCGCGGGTGGCCCCCTTGCGATGCACGCACAGCGCGCGGCGCTCGCCGTCGACGCCGTGCGTCTCGATCTTCGCGAGGTTGTGCGAGATGTCGTAGACCAGGTCGAGCCGGCTGCCGGTGACCCGGGCGAAGACCTTCCGGGCGGCGTCCGCCAGCAGTTGCCGGTTCGCCCGGGCGTAGTTGGCGGCGGCGGCCATCGCGCCCAGGTAGGCGCGGCCCTCGGCGGAGGAGACCGGGGCGCAGGCGAGCTGGCGGTCCGGCACCTCGATGCCGTGGCGGGCCATCACCTGCTCCATCTTCCGCACGTAGTCGGTGCAGATCTGGTGACCCAGCCCCCGGGAGCCGCAGTGGATCATCACGCAGACCTGGCCGGGGCGCAGCCCGAAGGCGGTGGCGGCGGTGTCGTCGTACACCTCCTCGACGGCCTGCACCTCCAGGAAGTGGTTGCCGGAGCCGAGGCTGCCGACCTGGCGCGCGCCCCGCTCGATCGCCCGCTCGCTGACCTGCGCCGGATCGGCGTCGCCGACGGCCCCGGCGTCCTCGCAGCGGTGCAGGTCCCGCTCGACGCCGAAGCCGCGCTCCACCGCGTACCGGGAGCCGCCGCGCAGCACCGCGTCGAGTTCCGCGCGATCCGACAGGTGCCACACCGCGCCCCTGCCCATGCCGCGCGGGGTGGCCTCGCCCAGCCCGTCCATCAGCGCGTCGAGGCGGGGCCGCAGCCCGTCGCGGTCGAGGTCGGCGGCGAGCAGCCGGACGCCGCAGGAGATGTCGAAGCCCACCCCGCCGGGCGAGACCACGCCGCCGTTCGCGACGTCGGTGGCGGCCACCCCGCCGATCGGGAACCCGTAGCCCCAGTGCACGTCGGGCATGGCGTACGAGGCGTCGACGATGCCGGGCAGCGTGGCGACGTTCGCGACCTGCTCCAGCGACCTGTCCTCGCCGGCGTCGGGCAGCAGGGACCGGGACGCGAACACCACCCCCGGCACCCGCATCGGGTCGTGCCGGTCGATCCGGAAGCGGTACGGCGACTCCTCGACCAACTCCATCCCGGCGGCTACCCGGGCGGTCCGCGACTACACCTGCTCACCCCAAGCTGGGTGGAATCGACGAGGCACACACGGTCTTCCGCGCACAAGGGCAGCAACGCCGAGACGACACCTGACACTGCCGTCAGCTACCGCCGTCGAACGGCAGATCAGCCCCGCCAAGCACAGTTCGGCGAGGCTAATGGGAGTGTGTCGATTTCCGTGTTTGAGCCTGTGGTGTGATCGAGATTCTTAGATGGCGATCCGGTCGCCGTAGGCGAGGATCAGGGCGTTGAGGG
>NZ_JBEZEV010000080.1:0-33312 GCF_040649055.1 Micromonospora sp. NPDC049060 | reverse complement strand
GGTGGGTGTGGGGGGTCGGGGGCTTAATCACCCCCCGGGGCCCCCACACACCCGCCCGCGCCGGGGCCCGGGGGGGGGGGGGGGCGCCGGGCACCACCCCCGCCGCCGTACGACATGGGGCCGACCACCACATCGGGCCTTACCAGCAGCCGGCCGCACACGCAGCGTTTGGTGAACTTCTGGCATCTTCTGTGAAACGGGCCACGGGTCGGAGGCGGAAATGCCTGTGGCATCCGTACGGCGTAGCCTGGGAGCCGTCTCGTGCGCGCTCGAAGGCAGGGCGACACCGGACACCGCGTGACACACAAACCCGCGTGAAAGAGGCGATTACCGGCCGTGTCGACCCAGCAGACTTCGCAGGAGAACCCACTGGCGGGTTTCGGTCCGAACGAGTGGATCGTCGAGGAGATGTACCAGCGCTACCTCGCCGACCCCACCAGCGTCGATTCGGCCTGGCACGACTTCTTCGCGGACTACCGCCCGGCGCCCGGCGCCGGGAAGCCGCGCGGAACTGAGCAGGCCCCGAAGCCGGCCGCCAAGCCGGAGCCCGCCGGCCAGCAGGAGGCGGCCACCGCGGTCGCGCAGCCGGCGGAGAAGAAGCCCGAGGCCAAGCCGGAGACCAAGCCGGAGAAGCCTGCCGCCAAGGCCGCCCCGGCCAAGCCGGAGCCCGCGAAGGCGGCCCCCGCCAAGCCCGCGGCCACCAAGCCGACCGCCACCGGCCCGCAGACCACCCCGCTGCGCGGCGTGGCCGCGAAGATCGTCCAGAACATGGACGCCTCGCTGGCCGTGCCGACCGCCACCAGCGTGCGCGCCGTCCCGGCCAAGCTGCTGGTCGACAACCGCATCGTGATCAACAACCACCTCACCCGTGGGCGCGGTGGCAAGGTCAGCTTCACCCACCTCATCGGCTACGCGATGGTCCGGGCCCTGGTCGCCCACCCGGAGATGAACAACTCCTTCGCCGAGGTCGACGGCAAGCCGGTCATGGTCCGGCCGGAGCACGTCAACCTGGGCATCGCGATCGACCTGGCCAAGCCGGACGGCAGCCGCAACCTGGTGGTCCCCTCCATCAAGGCGTGCGAGCAGATGGACTTCCGGCAGTTCTGGCAGGCGTACGAGGACGTGGTCCGGCGCGCCCGCCGCAACGAGCTGACCATGGACGACTACTCCGGCACCACGATCTCGCTGACCAACCCCGGCGGCATCGGCACCGTGCACTCGATGCCGCGCCTCATGCAGGGGCAGAGCGCCATCATCGGCGTCGGCGCGATGGAGTACCCGGCCCCCTACCAGGGCATGTCCGAGGCCACCCTGGCCGAGCTGGCCGTCAGCAAGGTCATCACCCTCACCAGCACGTACGACCACCGGATCATCCAGGGCGCCCAGTCCGGCGAGTTCCTGAAGGTCATGCACGAGCTGCTGCTCGGTGAGCACAACTTCTACGACCAGATCTTCACCTCGCTGCGCATCCCGTACGAGCCGGTGCGCTGGATGCGCGACGTCGCGGTCAACAACGAGGGCCAGATCAACAAGACCGCCCGGGTGCACGAGCTGATCCACGCGTACCGCGTGCGCGGCCACCTGATGGCCGACACCGACCCGCTCGAGTTCAAGATCCGCAAGCACCCCGACCTGGACGTGCTCCAGCACGGGCTGACCCTCTGGGACCTCGACCGCGAGTTCCCCGTCAACGGCTTCGCCGGCAAGCAGCGGATGAAGCTGCGCGCCGTCCTCGGCGTGCTGCGCGACTCGTACTGCCGGCGCGTCGGCATCGAGTACATGCACATCCAGGACCCGGAGGAGCGGCGCTGGATCCAGGAACGGATCGAGCGCAAGTACGAGAAGCCGTCGGCCGACGAGCAGAAGCACGTGCTCAACCGGCTCAACGCCGCCGAGGCGTTCGAGACCTTCCTCCAGACCAAGTACGTCGGGCAGAAGCGCTTCTCGCTGGAGGGCGGCGAGTCGCTGATCCCGCTGCTCGGCGAGGTGCTGGAGGCCTCCGCCGAGGGCGGGCTGGACGAGGTCGTCATCGGCATGGCCCACCGTGGCCGGCTGAACGTGCTGGCCAACATCGTCGGCAAGCCGTACGAGAAGATCTTCTCGGAGTTCGAGGGGCACCTGGACCCGCGCTCCACCCAGGGCTCCGGCGACGTGAAGTACCACCTGGGCCAGAACGGCAAGTTCACCACGCCCGACGGCGACCACGCGGTCAAGGTCTCGGTGGTGGCGAACCCGTCGCACCTGGAGGCCGTCGACCCGGTGCTGGAGGGCATCGTCCGGGCCAAGCAGGACCGGATAGACCTGAAGCTGGAGGGCTACACCGTGCTGCCGCTGGCGGTGCACGGTGACGCCGCCTTCGCCGGCCAGGGCGTGGTCGCCGAGACCCTCAACCTCTCGCAGCTGCGCGGCTACCGCACGGGCGGCACCGTCCACGTGGTGGTCAACAACCAGGTCGGCTTCACCACCGCCCCGGAGTACAGCCGCTCCAGCCTCTACAGCACGGACGTCGCCCGGATGATCCAGGCGCCGATCTTCCACGTCAACGGCGACGACCCCGAGGCCGTGGTCCGGGTCGCCCGGCTGGCCTTCGAGTACCGGCAGGAGTTCAACAAGGACGTCGTCATCGACATGGTCTGCTACCGGCGGCGCGGGCACAACGAGGGCGACGACCCGTCGATGTCCAACCCGCAGATGTACAAGATCATCGACTCGAAGCGGTCCGTCCGGAAGCTCTACACCGAGGAGCTGATCGGGCGCGGCGACATCACCGTGGAGGACGCGGAGGAGCTGCTGCGCGACTACCAGTCGCAGCTGGAGCGGGTCTTCAAGGCCACCCGCGACGCCGCCACCACGCCGCGGCAGCTCAGCCGCCCCAAGCGGGAGGACGAGCCGGAGCCGCAGGTGGAGACCGCCACCGACGCGGCCGTCGTCAAGGCCGTCGGCGAGGCGCACGTCAACCTGCCGGAGGGCTTCACCCCGCACAAGCGGATCCAGCAGCTGCTCGACCGGCGGGCCAAGATGTCCGTCGAGGGCAACATCGACTGGGGCTTCGGCGAGATCATCGCGTTCGGCTCGCTGCTGCACGACGGGGTCACCGTCCGGCTCGCCGGTCAGGACTCCCGCCGGGGCACCTTCGTCCAGCGGCACGCCTCCGTGGTCGACGCGCAGACCGGCGACGACTACCTGCCGTTGCAGTCGCTGACCGGCGACGGCGAGCGGTCCCGGTTCTTCGTGCACGACTCCCTGCTCAGCGAGTACGCGGCGATGGGCTTCGAGTACGGCTACTCGGTGGAGAACATCAACGCGCTGGTCGCCTGGGAGGCGCAGTTCGGCGACTTCGTCAACGGCGCCCAGTCGGTGATCGACGAGTTCATCTCCTCCGGCGAGGTGAAGTGGGGCCAGCGCTCCGCGGTCACCCTGCTGCTGCCGCACGGCCACGAGGGCCAGGGCCCGGACCACACCTCCGGCCGCCCGGAGCGGTTCCTCCAGATGTGCGCCGAGGACAACATGCGGGTGTCGATCCCGACCACCCCGGCGAACTACTTCCACCTGCTGCGCCGCCAGGCGCTGTCGCCGAAGCGCAAGCCGCTTGTGGTGTTCACGCCGAAGTCGCTGCTGCGGCACAAGCTCTGCGTCTCCCCGGTCGAGGACTTCACCACCGGCACCTTCCAGCCGGTGCTGCCCGACTCGGGCTCTCCGGCGCCGGAGCAGGTGAAGCGGGTGCTGCTCTGCTCGGGCAAGGTCTACTACGACCTGTTCCAGGCCCGCGCCGAGCGGGGCGTCACCGACACCGCGATCATCCGGATCGAGCAGCTCTACCCGATGCCGGTCGAGGAGATCCGGGCCGCCCTCGCGGCGTACCCGAACGCGGAGGACTTCGCCTGGGTGCAGGAGGAGCCGGCCAACCAGGGCGCCTGGTCGTTCGTCGCGCTCAACCTGCTGGAGCACCTGTCGGACGTACGGCTGCGCCGGATCTCCCGCCCGGCCGCCGCCGCCCCGGCCGTCGGCTCGGCGAAGATGCACGAGGTGGAGCAGCAGGCGCTGATCGAGGCGGCCCTGCCCCGCCCGTGACCTGACAGCACCGCCGACCGGGGCAGGGACCGTCACGACGACGGCTCTGCCCCGGTCGGCGTCCCGGCTCCCGCCGCCGGCAGGCCCCGGCGGCACCACGGCCCACCCAGCACAGCGACGAAGAGGGAACCGACAGCATGTACTTCACCGACCGTGGAATCGAGGAGCTCGTCGAGCGCCGGGGCGGCGAACAGGTCAGCATGGAGTGGCTCGGCGAGCGCCTACGCGACTTCGTGGACCTGAACCCCGAGTTCGAGACCCCGATCGAGCGCTTCGCCACCTGGCTCGCCCGCCTGGACGACGAGGACGAGGACTGAGCCGGACCACCCCGGAGGAACGGACGCCCCCGGTGCCGCCACCGAACCGCTCCCGCCACTCACCCGTACGCCGGTCGGCCCTGGCGGCGGGCGCCGCTGTGGCGCTGCTGCTCTCGGGCTGCGGCGCGGAACCCCGACGCCGCCCCGGGCCGGTGCCGGGGAGCGCCGCCGGGTCCCCGGCGGCGACCCCGCCCCCGGTCTTCTACGTCGCCCCGGGGAACCCGGCGGCGGCGGAGGCGGACCGGCGGGAGGCGCTGGGCCGGACCGCCGACGCGGCGGCGCTGCGCCGGATCGGCGCGCGGCCCAGCGCGAAGTGGCTGACCGGCGGGCCGGCGGTCCGCGACGAGGTCGACGCGTACCTGGGGCAGGCGGCGCTCGCCGGCCAGACGCCGGTGCTGGTCGTGCACAACATCCCGGACCGCGACTGCGCCCGCCAGGGCACCGGCGGGGCCAGCGGCCCGGCGGAGTACCAGCGCTGGATCCGCGACCTCGCGGCGGGCGTCGGAGGCCGGCCGGTCACCGTGGTCCTCGAACCCGGGGCGGTGCCGGACGCCGTACGGGGCTGCGTCCGCGACCCCGACGGGCGGCTCACGCTGCTGCGGGACGCCGTCACCGTGCTCCGCAGCACCGGCAGCGCCCGGGTCTACGTGGACGCGGGGCACCCCGGCTGGATCTCCGACGTCGCCGCGCTCACGGCGGCGCTCGACCGGGCGGGGGTCGGCGAGGCCGACGGCTTCGCCCTCAACGTGGCCAACTTCTTCGGCACCGCGCAGAACGTCCGCTACGGCCACCGCATCTCCGACGCCCTCGGCGGCGGCACCCGCTTCGTCGTCGACACCAGCCGCAACGGCAACGGCCCCCACGCGGGTGCCACGGTGGCCGGCGCGCCCAGCTGGTGCAATCCGCCGGGACGGGCGCTCGGTCAGGAGCCGACGGCCGATCCCGGCCTGCCCCGGGTGGACGCGCTGCTCTGGGTCAAGTACCCGGGCGAGTCCGACGGCGCCTGCCGCCCCGGGGAGCCGGACAGCGGCGTCTGGTGGCCCGAGTACGCCCTCGGCCTGGCCCGGCGCGCCGGCTGACCCGACCGACCTGGGCGGGTCGGCCGGCCAACCCCGCCGTCCGGCCGCTCAGCCCCGCCAAGCCGGTCGGCCCGGCCGGCGGCCCCGGTCAGGCCGTGCCGCCCCGTTCGGCCGGCGCCAGGCCGGTGCGCCGCAGCTTCTGCCAGCCCAGCCGGCCGCCGGTCAACGCGGTGACCACCGACTGGAGCATCACCAGGTACATCAGTTGCCGGTAGACGAACTGCTGGAGCGGCAGCACCCACAGCACGCCCAGCTTCTCCCGGTCCAGTCGGAACGCCACGACGGCGGTAAGCGTCTGCAACCCGAGCATGGCCAGCCAGGCCACGGCCGTGGCGGTGCGGTCCAGGAAGAACAACCCGTACAGGGCCAGCAGGTCGATCACCGGCGCCAGCAGGGGCAGCAGCACCCCGAAGAGGCTGAGGAAGGCCAGGCAGCGGCGGGTGAACCGGCCGGACGCGCCCCGGTCGAGCAGGGACCGCCGGTGCTTCCACATCGCCTGCATGGTGCCGTAGCTCCACCGGTAGCGCTGCTTCCACAGCTGCCCCATCGTCGCCGGCGCCTCGGTCCAGGCGCGCGCCGTCTCCTCGTACACCACCTTCCAGCCGGCCCGGCCCAGCGCCATGGTGATGTCGGTGTCCTCGGCCAGGGTGTCGTCGGTCATCCCACCGGCGTACACCAGCGCCTGCCGCCGGAAGCCGCCGATCGCCCCCGGCACCGTCGACATGCAGCGCATCGACTCGTAGAGGCGGCGGTCGAGGTTGAAGCCGATCACGTACTCGATGTGCTGCCACTTGGCGATCAGGCTGTCCCGGTTGCCCACCTTGACGTTGCCGGCCACCGCGCCGACCTGCGGATCGGCGAACGGCTGCACCAGCCGCCGGACGGCGTCCGGTTCGAGGACGGTGTCGCCGTCGACCATCACGATCAGGTCGTGCCGGGCCAGCGCGACGCCGGTGTTCAACGCGCTCGGCTTGCCGCCGTTGGGCTTGCGGACCACCCGGACGTTCGGCAGGCTCAGCCCCTCGGCGATGTCGGCGGTGCCGTCGGTGGAGCCGTCGTCGACGACGACGACCTCGATCCCCCCGGGATGGTCGCCGGTGGCCAGCGACCGGACCGCCGCGGCGATCCCCTCCTTCTCGTTGTACGCCGGGACGATCACCGACACAGGGTCCGTGACCGGCGGCCCCCAGGTCCAGTCGCGGGCCCGCCGCCGCCGGGCGTGCCGGCCGGCGAGCAGGAAGAGCAGCGCGGTACGCCCGACCGTGAGCACCCCGACGGCGACGAAGATCAGCCCGAAGCCGCTCATCGTCCGGTCCGCGCCCCGCACCGCCCAGACCAGCACCCGCCCCCGCAACCGCTCCCCGGCGGAGGCGGTCGGATTGCCGGTCACCTCGTGCCGCACCCCCGCGTCGGCCAACGCCTGGTTCAGCCCGCCGGTGACGGTGGCGAACTGGTACCCGCGCGCCTTCATCAACGGGATGAACCGGTCCAGCGCCTCGACGGTCTGCGAGCGGTCGCCGCCGGCGTCGTGCCACAGCGTGATCGCACCCGCGTACCCGGACGGCGTGACGTTCTCGACGATCCGCTCGACGCCCGGCAGCGCCCAGTCCCGGCTGTCGGTGTCGTTGAGCACCGTCAGGTAGCCCAGGTCGCCGGCCTCGGTGACCAGCGGCCAGTCCCGGTCGTTCAGCGCGTCGGCGTGCGACGAGTACGGGAACCGCACCAGCGAACTCCGGATCCCCGCCGCGCCCGCGACCGCGAGCTGGGTCTGGGCGTACTCCATGCGGCGCCGCCAGCCCGGCATGGTGGTCAGGTCGGGATGGGTGAAGGTGTGCACCCCGATCTCGTGCCCGGCCGCCGACATCTCCCGCACCAGCTCGGGATGCCGGGCGACCTGCGCCCCCAGCACGAAGAAGGTGGCGCTTACCTGGTGGGCGTCCAGCACCCGGAGCACCTCGCGGGTCCAGTTCGGATCCGGGCCGTCGTCGAAGGTCAGCGAGAGGGTGCGGGGCGGCAGCCGGTAGGAACGGGTCCGCTCGTCCCCGGCGCTGATGATCGGTCCGCCGTTCACCACCTCGTCGGGCACCCGGTCCTGGCCGGCGCCGGTCGGCTGGCGCTCGGGCACGAAGGCGGCGTCCGCGTACGCCCCGACGAAGAGCACGCCGGCCAGGACGACGAGCAGCATGCCGAGCACGGTCCAACTGGGCGGCGGCGCGACCCGCCGGACCCGGCCGTGGCGGCGGGCGGTCGTCCTGGGCCGGCGCGGACGGAAGCGGTCAGGCATCGTCGTCCGGTTCCACGGGAACGGGCGGCAGCGGCAGGTCGACGTCCGGGGACGGTTCCACGGGTGGCGGCTCGGAGGCCGGCGGGGCGGGTGGGGTGGTGGTCGCGGGTGGCGGTGAGACCGGCGGCGGAGTGGTGCGGCCGGGGGCTGGTGGCGTGCTGGCGGGTGCCTGCGCCGGGGGCGGGGACGAGCGGGGCGCCGACGGGGTGACCCGGCCCGGGGTCGGCCGGTCACCGGGCACGACCGGCGCGGGCCGGGCGACGGTCGGCTCAGGGGTGGCGGGCGTGCTGGCGGGCGCCGGAGGCGGGCTCCAGGGTCGTCGGGTGGACTCGACGAAGGGCAGGACGTTCTCCGGGCTCACCGGTCCCCCGGCGAAGCTCGCCCCGACCAGGACGGTGTACGCCACGCCGACCGACCCGAGGGCGTACGCGAGCCGCTGCCAGCGCCGCCGGCGTCGCCCGCTCGGGTCGAGGAAGACCGGCGCGAGCGGTGGCGCGACGGCGTGGACGGCGGTCGGGGCGTCGGCCGCCGGCCGGGCGTCCGCCGCCGACCCGGCCGCCGTAGCGTCCCCGCTCGCGCCGACCGCCGGCACGTCCACCGCTGACCCGACCGCCGGAGCGTCCGCCGCCGACCCGACCGTTGGAGCGTCCACCGCCGACAGCGGCGCCGTCGGTGCCTCGACCGGTGCCTGGGCGACCGTCGGGGCGTCGGCACCAGCCGGCACGACGGCTGGCCCGACAGCCGTCGCCTGGACGACGGTCGGGCTGTCAATGGCCGCCTGAGCTGCGGCGGAACGGTCGGGCATGGGTAGCGAGTCTAGGAACGGCGGCGTCGGTACCGGCCACCCCGCCGACGGAGTGAGACGAGGATCCTGCCTGCTCAGGGTTTGGATCTCGGCGGGCACCTGCACGATCTTGTAGCGTGGGGGCGTGGCCCGGAGCGTGTACGTGACCAGCGTGGGTTCGGGCGGCGGGAAGTCGACAATCGCCCTCGGCCTGGCCGAGTTGTTGTCCCGGCAGGTCGAGCGGATCGGCGCGTTCCGGCCGCTGGTCCGGGGGCACGGCCCCGACCCGATCCTCGCCCTCCTCAGTGACCGCTACCGGATCGAGCTGCCGCTGGCCGACCTGAGCGGCACCAGCTACGCCGAGGCGACCGCGCTGGTCGCCGACGGGCGGCGGGAGCAGCTCGTCGCCGGCATCGTCGAACGCTACCGGGAGGTCGAGCGGCGCTGCCCCGCCGTGGTCGTGGTCGGCAGCGACTTCGCCGACGGCGGCGACGGGGCCGGCCCCCGCGAGCTGGCCTTCAACGCCCGGCTGGCCACCGAGTTCGGCAGCGTGGTGGTGCCCGTCGTCGACGGCTTCGGGCAGGAGCCGGCGGCGATCGCGGCCGCCGCGCGCGGGGCGTACCACGATCTGGAGGACCTGGGGGCGACGGTGCTGGCGGTGATCGCCAACCGGGTCCCCGGCCCGATGACGCTGCCGGAGCTGCCCGTGCCCACGTACGCCATCCCGGAGGTGCCGACCGTGTCGGCGCCGACGGTGGCCGAGGTGGCGGCGGCGCTCGGCGCGACCCTGCTCGCCGGGGACGACGACGCGCTCAGCCGCGACGTGCTCGACTACGTGGTCGGCGCGGCGCACGTGCCGACGCTGCTGGACCACCTGACCGACGGCGCTCTGGTGATCACCCCCGGCGACCGGGCCGACCTGCTGGTGGCGGCGAGCGCCGCGCACGTGGCCGGGCAGGTCTCCGTCTCGGGGCTGGTGCTGACCCTCGGCGAGCAGCCCGACCCGCGCGCGATGCGGCTGGTCGAGGGCCTCAACACCGGGCTCGCGGTGCTCTCCGTGCCCAGCGACAGCTACGACACCGTGGCCGCCTCCAGCCGGATCGAGGGACGCCCCAGCGCGGCCAACCCGCGCAAGGTGGAGGCCGCGCTCGGCGCGTTCGAACGCTGCGTGGACACCGACGACCTGGCCCGCCGGCTGCGGGTCAGCCGCTCCGATCGGGTCACCCCGCTGATGTTCGAGTACGACCTGATCGACCGCGCCCGGGCCCGGCGCCGGCACCTCGTGCTGCCCGAGGGGGCGGAGGAACGGATCCTGCGGGCCACGGAGATCCTGCTGCGCCGGGGCGTCGCCGACATCACCCTGCTCGGCCGCCCCGACGACGTCGCCCGGCGCACCCGCGAGCTGGGCATCGACATCACCGGCGCCCAGGTGGTCGACCCCGTCACCAGCGAGTGGCGCGACGAGTTCGCCACCACGTACGCCGAGCTTCGCGCGCACCGCGGCATGACCGCCGACCTGGCCCACGACGTCGTCGCCCAGCCGAACTACTTCGGCACGCTGATGGTCCAGACGGGGCACGCCGACGGGATGGTCTCCGGCGCGACGCACACCACCGCCGCCACCATCCGTCCCGCGTTCGAGATCATCCGGAACGTGCCGGGTGTCTCGGTGGCCTCCAGCGTCTTCTTCATGCTGCTCGCCGACCGGGTGCTGGTCTACGGCGACTGCGCCGTCAACCCCGACCCGGACGCCGCCCAGCTCGCCGACATCGCCATCTCCTCGGCCGACACCGCCGCCCGGTTCGGCATCGAGCCCCGGATCGCGATGCTCTCCTACTCCACCGGCAGCTCCGGGTCGGGCGCCGACGTGGAGAAGGTCGCGGCGGCCACCGAGCTGGTCCGCGAGCGCCGGCCCGACCTGCTCGTCGAGGGGCCCATCCAGTACGACGCGGCCATCGACCCGGCCGTGGCGGCGACGAAGCTGCCCGGCAGCGACGTTGCCGGCCGGGCCACGGTCTTCATCTTCCCGGACCTGAACACCGGCAACAACACGTACAAGGCGGTGCAGCGCTCCGCCGGGGCGGTGGCCGTCGGGCCGGTGATGCAGGGCCTGCGCCGGCCGGTCAACGACCTGTCCCGGGGCGCCACCGTGCCGGACATCGTCAACACCGTGGCGATCACCGCCATCCAGGCCGCGGCCACCGAGGAGTCGTCATGAGCGGTACCGCCGCCCCGCAGGAGCGTCCGGCCGGTCGCGTCCTCGTCCTCAACTGCGGGTCGTCGTCGGTGAAGTACCGGCTCTTCGACGGCGACCGGGTGGTCGACAAGGGCACCGTGGAGCGGGTCGGCGAGGCCGGCGGCGGTCCGGCCGACCACGAGACGGCCGTCCGGGGCATCCTCGACGGACTGGACCTGACCGGGCTGGCCGCCGTCGGGCACCGGGTGGTGCACGGCGGGAAGCGCTTCGGCGAGCCGGTGCTGATCGACGACGAGGTGCTGACCGCGATCCGCGACCTGGTCCCGCTCGCGCCGCTGCACAACCCCGCCAACCTGGCCGGCATCGAGGTCGCCCGGGCGGCGCTGCCGGACGTGCCGCAGGTCGCCGTCTTCGACACCGCGTTCCACACCACCCTGCCCGAGGCCGCCGCGACCTACGCGATCGAGCGGGACACCGCCGAGCGGTACGGCATCCGGCGCTACGGGTTCCACGGCACCTCGCACGCGTACGTGTCGCGGCGCACCGCCGAGCTGCTCGGCCGCCCGTACGCCGAGGTGAACACGATCACCCTGCACCTCGGCAACGGCGCGAGCGCCTGCGCGGTGGCCGGCGGCCGGAGCGTGGCGACCTCGATGGGGATGTCCCCGCTGGAGGGCCTGGTGATGGGCACCCGCAGCGGCGACCTGGACCCGACCGTGATCTTCCACCTGCGCCGCGAGGGCGGGCTCTCCGTCGACGAGATCGACGACCTGCTCAACCACCGCAGCGGCCTGCTCGGGCTGACCGGCGCCAACGACATGCGCGAGGTGCTCGCCCGCCGGGCGGACGGCGACCCGGCCGCGGCGCTCGCCTTCGACGTCTACTGCCGGCGGATCACCGGCTACGTGGGGGCGTACTACGCGCTGCTCGGCCGGGTGGACGCCGTCACCTTCACCGCCGGCGTCGGCGAGCACGCCGCGCCGGTGCGCGCCGCCGCCCTGGCCGGCCTGGAGCGCCTCGGCATCGCGGTGGACCCCGAGCGCAACGCAGGCTCCGGCGACCGGGTCGTCTCGCCGGAGGGCGCCGAGGTGACCGTCTGCGTCGTCGGCACCGACGAGGAACGCGAGATCGCCCTCCAGACCCGCGCCGTCATCGAGACCGCCGGCTGACCGCCCGGGCCGGCACCACGCCGGCTCAGCGGCGCGCCTTTCCTCGTCGTCTGGCGGCCCGGGTGCGCCGGACGCGGTCGCGCCCCCGACCCCGCCGGGGTGGTGCGGGGGCGGGCCGGTCGAACATCCCCGTCGGAACGAGGGCCGCGAAGAGGAAACCCCCGCCCAACGCCGCACCCAGCAGCCCGAACGGGATGCCGCCCCAGGAGTTGAGGAAGAAGACCGAGTCGTCGGTGTTGCCGTTGGCGGCCACGAACTCCGCCGGCCGCTCCGGATCGACCCAGAGCATCATCTCCTCCGGAGGCTCCTCGGTACAGCCGCCGGCCGAGCCACAGAGGATGCGCTCGTTGTGTTGGACACCGCCGTACTCGTACCAGACCTGGACGGTGTCGGTGCCGCCGCCGCGTCCGACGGTGTCGCGGCGGTCGCTCACGGTCGCCTGTACCGGGACGCCGTCCGCCCGTAGCCGCTCCGCCTTGACGTGCAGGTGCCACTTGTACGCCCCGATGGCCACCGCGTACGTCAGGCCCGCGAGCACCAGCACCAGGCCGAGGGCGGCACTGCCCCGGTGGACGCCGCGAAGACCGGAGCGGAGCCTCCGCCACCGCCCCGGAACGCGCCCCAGACCCGCCGCCGACTCCGGGCTTCCCGTCGGCGGCTCCCCCGCGCCCGGCTGCGGGTTTCCAGGCGGCTCCACGCCGCTCAGCCCAGCGCGAGCCAGGCGAGGAGGGCGACCAGCACGACCGCGACCGCCGCCGCGCCGACGAGCAGCGGCGTCCGGGACGCGCCGGCCGGGGCCTCGGGCTCGGCGGTGTGGGCGTAGGCGCGGAACGCCTCGGTGTTGCCGCTCGGGTCTGTGCGGTTCTCAGGCATGGCGGTGACCCTAGCCAAGCCGGTTGCGCGCCGCCGTCCCCGGCGCGCGTCCCGGGGTCAGGTCCAGCCGGCCGGTGGAGACGATCCGCCCGGGTGGTGAGGGCGTCCGGTCCGGACGGCGGGACCGCTGCGGGCCGCCGGGCACCTACCGTGAATCCGTGGGGACAAAGCGGCTGGTCGCCGTACTGATGACGACGCTGCTGGCCGGTTGCGCCCCGGCGGGAGCCGCCGCGCCCGGCACACCGCCGCCGGCCCGCCCGGCGCCCGCGGCCGCCTACACCGTCGGCGTACGCACGTTCACCGTCGACCCGGCCTCGGCGCGCCCCTTGCCGGTGACCGTCTGGTACCCGACGGAGGGCGACGCGGTGGCCGCCGGGCGCTTCCCCGTGGTGGTCTACAGCCACGGACTGCACAGCCTGCCCGAGCTGCACGCCGGCCTGACCGCGCGCTGGGCCGCCGCCGGGTTCGTGGTCGCCGCCCCGGCCTACCCGCACACCCGGCGCGGCGCGGCCCGGTTCAGCCGTGCCGACGTACGCCACCAGCCGGCCGACGGCTGGCGACTGATCCGGCACCTGACGCGGCTCGACACCCGGGCCGCAGACCCGCTCGCCGGGCACCTCGACGTCACCCGGGTCGCCGCCGCCGGCCACTCGGCGGGCGGCTTCACCACGGCCGGCATGTTCACCTCCGGCCGCTCGGGGCGGCTGCGCGCCGGCATCGTGATCGCCGGCGGCGGAACGGCCGGCAGCTTCGCCGGTCCGGCAGCCCCGCTGCTCTTCGTGCACGGTACGGCGGACAAGATCGTGCCGGTGACGGTCGGCCGCGCCGCGTACCAGCGCACGACCGGCCCCACCGCCTTCCTGAGCCTGCTCGGGCAGGGCCACGGCGAGTACCTGAACCCGGGGCGGCCCGGCTTCGACCAGGTCCTGGCCACCACGACGGACTTCCTCCGCTGGACGCTCTACGGCGACCCGACCGCCGGCCACCGCCTGCCCGGCGACGCCCGCCGCCCCGGCGTGACGCTCTACGAGACCCGCCCCGCCCGCTGACCCTCCCGAGCAGACGCCCGGAGCCAGGAGTCACGACCCGGCGCATGGCCACCTCCCAGTCGAGCCCGGCCCATGCCGCCGCCCAGAGCAGGCCGAACGCCACTCGAAAACCCGGCCAACCCGCCGCCCGGAGCCCGGCCGGTGCCGCTCCGAGCAGGCCGATGGAACTACTCATCAGGAGAGCGGGCTGGTGCGCCAACCAATGGTGATCAGGACGCCATGGACCCTAAAACCACCGGATAACGTCCATGGCGTCCTGATCACCGGGGCACCGCCAGCAGCCCGGACACCGCGCAACCCGGACACCGCGCAACCCGGACACCGCCAGCAGCCCAGGTGCCAGGCAGCCCAGGCACCGCGCGTAGCCCGGGCGCCGCCAGCAGCCCGGGCGCCGCCAGCAGCCCGGGCGCCGGCAGCAGCCCGGGCGCCGGCAGCAGCCCGGGCGCCGCAGGAGTGGTCAGGGGTGGCAGTGGGCGCGGGCAGCGCATGGGGGCGTACTGCGGCGGTCTGCGGCGTAGCGGGACGCGCCGCGAGGCACAATCGTTCCCATGCCGCGTCGTGTCACCCCCGCCCTGCTCGCCTCCGCACTGCTCACCGCCGGTCTGGTCGGCTGCTCCGACGATGCCGGGCCGGCCCCGCAGGCGGCAGGCTCACAGGCGGCTCCGCAGGTGACGGCCTCGGCGCCGCCCGCACAGGCGGCCGGCCCCACCCCGCAGGTGCCCGCCGGCACCGCACCCGACAAGGCCTTCGCCGTCGGCGTACGGCAGCTGAAGCTGAACCGCGACGGGAAGCGCCCGCTGCCGGTGACCGTCTGGTACCCGGCGGCCGGGCAGCCCGGCGGGCAGCCGGAGCGGTCGGCGGACGCCGCCACGGGGAAGTTCCCCGTGGTGATGTTCAGCCACGGGTTGAGCGCCCGGCCGGCCGACTACGAGACGCTGCTCACCCGCTGGACGGCGGCCGGGTTCGTGGTGGCCGCGCCGACCTTCCCGCACACCGCCCGGGGTGGCGACGGCAACGTGCTCGACGTGCTCAACCAGCCGGCCGACGTGTCGTACGTGCTGACCCAGGTGCTCGCCCTCGACGGCAAGGCCGGCGACCCGCTGCGCGGCCGGCTGGCCACGGACCGGGTGGCGGCGGCCGGGCACTCGGCCGGCGGGGTGACCACCATCGGCCTGTTCACCGCCGGCCGGGACGAACGGCTGGACGCCGGGGTCGTCTTCGCCGGCACGGCGCTCGGCGTCGGCACCGCCTTCGCGGGCGTCGCCGCCCCGCAGCTCTTCGTGCACGGCGAGGCCGACGAGGTGGTCGAGTACGCCGCCGGCAAGGCCGCCTACGACCGGGTGCCCTGGCCGAAGGCGATGCTGAGCCTGCCGAAGGGCGACCACGGCCGGGCGCTGCTCAGCGACGGCGCCTCGCTGCGGGTGGTCTCGGACACCACGGTCGAGTTCCTCCGCTGGTCGCTCTACGGCGACCAGGCCGCCAAGGGCCGCATCCCCACCGACGCCGCCCGCGACGACGTCGCCACCCTCGACAACCGCCTCTGACCGACGGTGGCCTCCCGACCAGGGAGGCCCACGGCGATGGCGGGACTCAGGCGGTGTGGTCGACGACGACCTTGCCGAAGACGTCGCCGGAGTGCAGGCGGGCGAAGGCGTCGGCGACCTCGCTGAACGGGAGCACGGAGTCCACCACTGGGCGCACGCCGCGCTCGGCGCAGAAGGCGAGCAGGGCGGCCAGCTCGTCGGGGGTGCCCATCGAGGTGCCCAGGATCTCCAGCTGCATGGCGAAGACCCGGCGCAGGTTGACCTTCGGCTCGTGTCCCGAGGTGGCGCCGGAGACCACGATCCGGGCCATCGGCGCGGCGGACTTCAGCGAGTGGTCGAAGGTGGCCGCGCCGACCGTCTCGACTACCACGTCGACCCGCTCCGGCAGTCGGGCGCCGGGCTCGACGGCGGTGGCGCCCAGCTCGGCGATCCGTTCCCGCTTGGCGGCGTCGCGGCTGGTCGCGTACACCCGCTTGCCCATCGCGGCGGCGAGCGCGACGGCCGCGGTGGCCACGCCCCCGCCGGCGCCCTGGACCAGCACGGCGTCGGCCTCGCCGACCCGGCCCACGGTGGTCAGCATCCGCCAGGCGGTCAGCCAGGCCGTCGGCAGGCAGGCCGCGTCCGCCGCCGCCAGGCCCGCCGGCAGGGCCAGCAGGTTCGACCGGGGTACGGCGACCCGCTCGGCCAGCGTGCCGGGGAAGTGCTCCGAGAGGATGGAGATGCCACGCGGGTCGCCCGGGGTGGGGATCACCGGGTAGACGACGACCTCGTTGCCGTCCGGGTCCACCCCGACGGCGTCGCAGCCGAGGATCATGGGCAGCTGCTCGGCGCGCAGCCCCACCCCGCGCAGGGACCAGAGGTCGTGGTGGTTGAGGGAGCTGGCCCGCACCTGCACGGTCACCCAGTCGTCGGCCGGGTGGGTCGGCTCGGGCTGCTCGCCGACGGTGAGCGCGGCGAGCGGGTTGGCGTCGTCGAAGCGGGAGACGAAGGCGGCACGCATGATCGGCACGGTAACAAGCCGAGCCCCCGGCAAGAAGGGCACCGACGCAAGGAAGGGCCCCTTCCTATCGCCTGGGCGACAGGAAGGGGCCCTTCCTCACACGTTCAGCGGGTGACGCCGTCGCGGCGCGCGGCCTCGGCGACCGCCTCGGCCACCGCGGGGGCGACCCGGGGATCGAGCGGGGACGGGACGATCGCCTCGGCGGTGAGCGACTCGGCCACCACGCCCGCGATCGCGTCGGCGGCGGCGACCTTCATGCCCTCGGTGATCCGGGTGGCCTTGGCGTCCAGCGCGCCCCGGAACACACCCGGGAAGGCCAGCACGTTGTTGATCTGGTTGGGGTAGTCGCTGCGGCCGGTGGCGACGACCGCCACGTGCCGGGCGGCCACCTCCGGGTGCACCTCGGGCGTCGGGTTGGCCAGGGCGAAGACGATGCCGCCGGGGGCCATGCCGGCGACCGCCGCCTCGGGGATCTGCCCGCCCGACACGCCGATCAGCACGTCCGCGTCGCGCAGCGCCTCGGTGATGTCGCCCTCGCGACCGTCGGCGTTGGTGGCCGCCGCCAGCTCGGCCTTGGTGCCGGTCAGTTCGGGCCGGTGCCGGCCGATGATCCCCTTGGAGTCGCAGACCACCACCTGGTCGGGGTTCACGCCGCCGGCGATCAGCATCTTCGTCACCGCGACCCCCGCCGCGCCGGCGCCGCTGACCGTCACGCGCAGGTCGCCGAGCTTTCGGTCGAGCAGCCTGGCGGCGTTGCGCAGGGCGGCGAGCACGACGATCGCGGTGCCGTGCTGGTCGTCGTGGAAGACCGGGATGTCCAGGGCCTCGTCGAGCCGGCGCTCCACCTCGAAGCAGCGCGGGGCGCTGATGTCCTCCAGGTTGATCCCGCCGAACGACGGGGCCAGCGCCCGCACCACCGCCACGATCTCGTCGACGTCCTGGGTGTCCAGGCAGACCGGCACCGCGTCGACGCCGCCGAACTGCTTGAACAGCACCGCCTTGCCCTCCATCACCGGCAGCGAGGCGCGCGGGCCGATGTTGCCGAGCCCGAGTACGGCCGAGCCGTCGGTGACGACCGCGACGGTGTGCGCCGCCCAGGTGTAGTCGTCGGCGAGCGTCGGGTCGGCGGCGATCGCCTCGCAGACCCGGGCCACACCGGGGGTGTACGCGAGGGAGAGGTCCTCGCGGCTGGTCAGCGGAACGGTCGAGGCGACGGCCATCTTGCCGCCCCGGTGCAGTCGGAAGACGGGATCAGCGGGGTCCACGGTGGACGATGACATGGTGACTCCAGGATCTGTCGAGCAGACGGGGCGGCCGGCGCGGACGCGAGGTGAGGCGCCGAGCGGCAGCACGCGGTGCGGGGGTCACCCGGGCACGTCTGGAGCATAGTGTCGCCACCGTCACACCGGTGTGAGCGGGGTCATATCCGCTGTGGGCGCACCCGCGCGGGCCGGGGCCAGTAGCGGGCCACCACGCGGCCCCGCACGTCGGCCACCCCGTACGCCCGGGAGTCGTCGGTGACCAGGTCGTTGTCGCCGCGCAGCCACCACCCGCCGTCCTGGGCGCGGATCGCGCGCTTGACCACGAGCAGGTCGGGGCGGCTGCGGAAGACCGCGACCACGACGTCACCGGGGCGGACCGCCCGGCCGCCGGGGCGGACCAGCACCGCGTCGCCGTGCCGCAGCGTGGGCGACATGGACGGACCGGTCACCAGTACGGCGGTCAGCGGCCACCGCAGCCGGGGGGCCACCGTCGGGTGATCGGTCCCCATTGGTTTCCCCTCCACCCGGCCTCCCCGGAGCGCGTCCAGGAGTAATGTCGTCTTGGATCATCGCAAACTTCCCATGGAGGATCCTGATGCGACTTCCGCGCATCCTTACGCCCCGCGTGACCGCCAGCGCCCACTGCGACCTGCCCTGCGGCGTCTACGACCCGGCCCAGGCCCGGATCGAGGCCGAGTCGGTGAAGGCGATCTGCGAGAAGTACCAGGCCAACACCGACCCCGAGTTCCGCACCCGCGCCATCCTGATCAAGGAGCAGCGCGCCGACCTGGTGAAGCACCACCTGTGGGTGCTGTGGACCGACTACTTCAAGCCGGCCCACTTCGAGAAGTACCCGCACCTGCACCAGCTGTTCAACGAGGCCACCAAGCTGGCCGGCGCCGCCGGCGCGAAGGGCGGCACCGACCCGTCCAAGGCCGACGAGCTGCTCCAGAAGATCGACGAGATCTCCAAGATCTTCTGGGAGACCAAGCAGGCGTGACCCTCACCGGTCCGCCGACGATCCGGCCGGCACGTCCCGAGGACGTGCCGGCCGTCGTCGCCCTGGCGCAGGAGCTGGCGCAGGAGTGGGTTCCCCACCAGCTCAGCGGGGCCGCCCCGACCGCTTCCGCGGCAGACGTGGCGGTCCCCACACGTTCAAGCGACCGAGCGGGTAGAGTCCCCGACCGGGGGGATGAGTGGTGACTCAACTGACCGGGCAGCCGACGACCGACGACGACGTCGTGCACCTCACCGTGCCCGCGGACGGGGGCTACCTCGGGGTGCTACGTACCGCCACCGCGGGGCTCGCGGCGCGGCTGCAGTTCGCCCTCGACGAGATCGAGGACCTGCGCATCGCCGTCGACGAGGCGTGCGCGATGCTGCTCGCCATCGCCACCCGCGACGCGGAGCTCGACTGCCGCTTCGCGGTCACGGACGACGCGCTCACCGTGGAGGTGACCGTGCCGACCGTTCGCGGCGCGACGCTCCCCGCCGAGTCGTCCTTCGCCTGGAAGGTGCTCACGGCGCTGACCACGGCGGCGGCCGCGACGGCCTCCGACGGCCGGGCCACCATCTCGCTGCTCACCCGCCGCGCCTCCGGCTACTGACCGGCCACCCACCGGCGCCGGGCCCGCGCGGGCCCGGCGGGGTCACTCGAAGCCGAGGGCCCGGGTGGTGGGGGTGCTCACCAGCAGCGCGGTCATCCCGAGGCCGAGCGCCATCAGCGGTACGCCGAGCCACCCCATCCCGCCCTGGACCATGAACCAGCCGATGGGCAGCAGCATCAACTGGAGCACGATCGCCGGGGCCCGGGCTCCCGCCTTCCGGCGTGCCAGCGCGCCGCCCAGCGCCCAGAGGGCCGCCGCCGCGCCGATGGCGAACGCGGTCACGAGCAACGCCGACGTGAGGTCGGTGGTCGTGGCGGTGAGATCGGCCCAGAGCAGCCACGCGGCGACCAGTCCCACGGCGACCGCCTCGGCCCGCAGCAGCCGGACCGCCCAGCTGAGGGTGGCGGGGATCGGGTCGGAGTCGATGGTCACGCGCGCCACGATACCCGTGGTGGCGCGCGGTACAGTGCCGCCCATGCGGGCCGTCCTGGTGGTCAATCCGAAGGCCACCACCACCAGCGAGCGCAGCCGGGACGTCCTGGTCCGGGCACTGCGCAGCGAAGTCGACCTCTCCGTGCGCTACACCCGGCGACGGGGGCACGCGACCGACCTGGCGCGCGAGGCGGCCGAGGAGGGCGTCGACGTCGTCGTGACGCTCGGTGGCGACGGCACGGTCAACGAGGTCGTCAACGGCCTGATGGCGGCGCAGCCGCCGACCATCCCCGCCAGCACCACGCCGGCCGAGCGGCTGCCCGCCCTGGCGACCGTGCCGGGGGGCTCGACAAACGTCTTCGCGCGGGCGCTGGGCCTGCCCCGGGACTGGCCGGACGGCACCAGCATGATCCTGGAGGGCCTGCGGCTGGGCCGCTACCGGACGATCGGGCTCGGCCGGGCCGACGACCGCTACTTCACCTTCTGCGCGGGCTTCGGCCTCGACGCGGCCGTCATCCACCGGGTGGAGCAGGCCCGCCGGCGGGGCCGGGTCTCGACGCCCGCGCTCTACTTCCGGTCCACCGCGGCCCAGTACTTCCTCAACTCCGACCGCCGCCATCCGGCGATCAGCCTGGAGCGCCCGGACGAGTTGCCGGAGGGCGAGCTGGCGACGGTCATCATCCAGAACACCGCGCCGTGGACGTACCTGGGCGACCGCGAGGTCAACCCGAACCCGGAGGCGTCGTTCGATCTGGGCCTGGACGTGCTCGCCCTGCGGCAGCTCCGGGTGGCCAGCACGACACGCACGGTGACGCAGTTCTTCTCCCGGACCCCTGATCCGCACGGCCGCCAGGTGCTGCGGCTGCACGACGTCGCGGAGTTCACCCTGGTCTCGGCCCGTCCGCAGGCGTTCCAGCTCGACGGCGACTACCTTGGCGAGCGGGAAAAAGTCAGATTCACATCCATTCCCGCCGCACTGAGAGTAATCTGCTAGGTCTCGGGTACTGCCCTAGGTCGACGCGGCCGCGACACCGGACCGATGCGACGGCCGCCACACCGAGGGGCTGTGCCGGAAATGTCAGCAATGTCACGCGGACTGTACTATATTGATCCTCGACAGTGGTACGCCGGGTAACCAGGAAGGCGCTGGAATCCGGACAAAGGGGTTGTGGGCTTGCTCACCGCCCGGAGTTTTTCCGAGCGTCACCCTTGACATCCCGGGCGTTCGTGAAAGTATTCACAAGCGAACTTGAGTTACCGGGACATTGTTTGGATAGGCTCGTCAGGTTGAGCTGTTCCAGCAGGTCCGCAGGGCCGACACAGCCTGCTCACGCACTGCCGAATAGGCGTACGCGAACCGTCACCATTCGGCGCTGCGGATGCATATAGGAAAAGCAACAGAAGCAATCTCTGCCACCCACCCAGAATGAGGAGTGTTGCCGCCATGGACTGGCGTCACCATGCTGTCTGCCGCGACGAGGACCCGGAACTGTTCTTCCCGATCGGGACGTCCGGGCCGGCTCTCCTGCAGGTCGAGCAGGCCAAGGCCGTCTGCCGGCGCTGCTCCGTGACCGACCAGTGCCTGCAGTGGGCGCTGGAGTCCGGTCAGGACGCTGGCGTCTGGGGCGGGATGAGCGAGGAGGAGCGGCGGGCTGTCAAGCGCCGCGGTGGCCTCCGGGTGCTGCGCGCTCACTCCGCCTGATCCCCACGCACCAGTCAGTACGCCCCGGCCGGGTACGCCCGCCGGGGCGTACTGCTGTCCGAGCCTGTGTTCGTGATCCGGCGTCCGATCATGGCCCGGCCGTGATCCCGGCCAACCGGCTCGCCGCGTCCACGCGCCGCAGGACCAGATCGGCCAGCTCCGGCGCGTCGGTCAGCGGGGCGGACACCGCCACCGCACCGGCGCCCCGCGCCGCCGTGGCGACGGCGTCGTGGAACAGGCCCGGAGCCAGGAAGTACGCCGACACCGCCACCCGCCCGGCGCCCCGGGACCGCAGCCGCGCCACCGCCGCCGCGACGGCCGGCGGGGCCGCCGAGGCGTACGACACGCGGGTGGGCACACCGAGACCGGCACGCAGCGCGGCGGCCACCCGGCCCACCGACCCGCGCGCCCGGGCGTCCCTGGTGCCGGCCGCGGCCAGCACCAGCCCGTCGAAGCGCCCCGCCCCCGCCTCGCCCAACCGCCGGTGCAGGCCCGCCAGCAGACCGGCGTCCACCGCCCCGTCGGATGGGCCGAGCACGTCGGTCACCCGTACCGCGATCGGTGCCCCTGACTCCCGGGCGGCCGCGACCGCCGCCGGGACGTCCACCCGCCGGTGGTACGCCGCGGTGAGCAGCAGCGGCACCAGCACGGCCCGGGGGTGCCCGGCGGCGGCCAGGTTCCGCAGCACGGTCGCCGGTCCCGGCTCGGTGTGGTCCAACCAGCTCGCCAGCACCGGCGTGCCCGGCCGGGCGGCCGACACGGCCCGGGCCAGCGCCCGGGTCGCCTCGGCGGCCCTCGGGTCCCGGCTGCCGTGGGCGACCAGGACCACCGGGTCGGCCGCCTCCGACAGCCCGGGCGCCCCCGACGCCGGAGAGCCCGGGACCGGCCCGGTCAGACGTGCAGGCCGCACTCGGTCTTCTCGAACATCGCCCAGCGGCCGGCCCGGGGGTCCTCCCCCGCCTTCGTGCGGCGGGTGCAGGGCCAGCAGCCGATCGAGCCGTAGCCCTGCTTGAACAGCTCGTTGACCGGCACGTTCCAGCGGGCGACGTAGGCGTCCACGTCGGCCTGCCGCCAGGCCGCGATCGGGTTGACCTTGACCTTGCCCCGGCGCGCGTCGAAGGTCACCACCGGCGTGTTCGCCCTGGTCGGCGACTCGTCCCGGCGGAGCCCGGCGGCCCAGGCGTCGTAGCCGGCGAGCGCCCGCTCCAGCGGCTCCACCTTGCGCAGCTGGCAGCAGTCGTCCGGAGCCTTGTTGAACAGGCGCGGGCCGTACTGGCCGTCCTGCTGGCCCACGGTCAGGCGCGGCCGGATCGAGCGCACGTTCACCGGCAGCGTCCGGGCCACCTCGTCGCGGACCCGGAGCGTCTCCGGGAAGTGCAGTCCGGTGTCGAGGAAGACCACGTCCACCCCCGGGGCGACCCGGGAGACCAGGTGGGCCAGCACGGCGTCGGCCATCGAGCTGGTGACGCAGAACCGGGCGCCGAAGGTCTCGGCCGCCCAGCGGGCGATCTCCAGCGCCGGCGCGCCCTCCAGGTCCCGGCCGGCCGCCTCGGCCAGCGCGCGCAGCTCGTCGGGGTCGCGCCGGGCCGCGTCGGCCGGAGCCGGAGCGCCCAGGCCGACCAGGCCCAGGCCCGCCGCCGAGACGAGACCGGGCCGGTCGCCCGTGCCCCCGCTCACCGGGCCACCGACCGGCCGAGCAGGCCGGTGAACTTCACCGTGAACACCCGGGCGCACGCGTGGCACTCCCAGGCGCCGTGGCCGGCCTCACTCGGCCGCAGGTCCTCCTCGCCGCAGTACGGGCAGTACAACGGCGCGGAACGGGTCTCGCTCATCGGAGTTCCTCCTCGTCGACCCTGATCACCCAGTTGGCGAACGTCTCGCCCGTCTCCCGGCCCGCCAGGTAGCGCCGGGCCAGCCGCTCCACGTACGCCGGAAGCTCCTCGGCGGTGGTCTTCAGACCGCGCAGCTTGCGGCCGAACCCGGCCGTCTGTCCCTCGGCCATGCCGAGCCCGCCGCCGAGGTGGACCTGGAAGCCCTCCACCTGGCGGCCGTCCGGGCCGACGACGAGCTGGCCCTTGAGGCCGATGTCGGCGACCTGGGTGCGGGCGCAGGCGTTGGGGCAGCCGTTGAGGTGGATGGAGATGTCGGCGTCGAAGTCCCGCAGCCGCTCCTCCAGCCGGGCCACCAGTTCCTCGCCGCGCGCCTTGGTCTCGACGATGGCCAGCTTGCAGTACTCGATGCCGGTGCAGGCCATCGTGCCGCGCCGCCAGGCCGACGGCTGCGCCTCCAGGCCGATCCCGCGCAGGTCGCGCACCAGCGAGTCGGTCCGCTCCGGCGCCACGTCCAGCACCAGCAGCTTCTGGTACGGGGTGAGCCGCACCCGCCCGCTGCCGTGCGCCTCGACCACGTCGGCCAGGCGGGCGAGCTGCCCGCCGGATACCCGGCCCACCACCGGGGCAGCCCCGACGTAGTTGCGCCCGTCGCTCTGCGGGTGCACCCCGATGTGGTCCACCGGCCTGTCGGGCAGCTGCGGGGCCGGGCCGTCGAGCAGCGCCCGGCCCAGGTACTCCTTCTCCAGCACCTCGCGGAACTTCTCCACGCCCCAGTCGGCGACCAGGAACTTCAGTCGGGCGCGGTTGCGCAACCGGCGGTAGCCGTAGTCGCGGAAGATGCCGACCACGCCCGCCCAGACGTCCGGCACCTCATCCAGCGACACCCAGACGCCGAGCCGCTTGGCCAGCATCGGGTTCGTGGACAGGCCGCCGCCGACCCAGACGTCGAAGCCCGGCCCGTGGTCCGGGTGGTCCACCCCGAGGAAGGAGATGTCGTTCGCCTCGTACGGGGTGTCGACCAGCCAGGAGATGGAGGTCTTGAACTTGCGCGGCAGGTTGGAGTACGCCTTGTCGCCCACGTACCGGCGGACGATCTCGTCGACCGCCGGCGTCGGGTCGAGCAGTTCGTCGCGGGCCACCCCGGCGACCGGGCTGCCCAGCACCACCCGGGGGCAGTCGCCGCACGCCTCGGTGGTCTGCAGGCCGACCGACTCCAGGCGGCGCCAGATCTCCGGCATGTCCTCGACCCGGATCCAGTGGTACTGGATGTTCTGCCGGTCGGTGATGTCGGCGGTGTCCCGGGCGAACTCGCGGGAGATGTCCGCCACCACCCGCAGCTGCGCCAGGCTCAGCTCGCCCCCGTCCACCCGGACCCGGAGCATGAAGAACTCGTCCTCCAGCTCGTGCGGCTCCAGCACGGCCGTACGGCCGCCGTCGATGCCCGCCTTGCGCTGGGTGTAGAGGCCCCACCAGCGGAAGCGGCCACGGAGGTCCTGCGGGTCGATCGAGGCGAACCCGTGGTGGGCGTAGATGTTCTCGATCCGGGCCCGTACGTTCAGCGGGTCGTCGTCCTTCTTGATCCGCTCATTGGGGTTGAGCGGCTCGCGGTGACCGAGCGCCCACTGACCTTCACCTCGGGGCCGGCGGGGGGTCCGGGCCGGTCGGGGGGACGTCGGGTCCCCGGCCCGGGCCGGGATGCTGCTGACCGCCATGGCGGCGTCCTCCGTTGTCTGCGGTGCCTCGGGAACACGCAAGGCGCGCGGCCGACCCGTCGGAACGGGCTGGCGACAACGGTGTCGGAACAGCCGGCGCGCGGCGCGCCCGAGACAGAGTGATCGGGCGTCGTCAGTGGGCCGGACAGATCGCGCTGCGCACGCGGCCGTAGTCGACGTGGCGACGAGCCACGAAGCGGCGGACGACAGCGGCGGTCATGGAAGTCATGCTGCCACACCCGACGAGGGCCGGCCAACGAGTGCGTGCGGGATCCCACATCACGGGCCACACCCCGACCACCGCCGATGCTAGGCTCCGCCGCCACCCGAACGGAGGAAACCCCGATGACCGACCCGCACGCCGACACCGCCACGACGGGCACCGGGACGACGACCGCCCCGGCCGCCGGCCCGGATCCCCGGCGTCGACGCCGCGTCGTGGTGGTCGCCGCCGCCCTGCTCGGGCTGCTCCTCGTGGGGGCCGGCGCCGTGGTGGCGTACCGGAGCTTCGCGTCGCCCGCCGACGAGGACAGCGGGGTACGCGCGTGCCGCTCCAGCGGGGTGCTGCTGCGCGGTGAGCAGGGGCCCGTCGTGCCCCGCGAGAAGCTGGTGGAGCTGACCGAGCTCTTCCAGGCCTCGGCAGACCCCCAGCTCGCGAAGGTCGGGGTCACCATGGTCGGTCAGGTGGAACGGGTGCAGCGTCTACGCGGCGAGACCGGGCCGGGGGCCGAGCTCTACCGGCAGACGCTGCGCCAGATCCTGCCCCAATTCGTGGCCGCGTGCGGGAAGCACGGGGTCACGGTCGAGGGCTGACGCCGCCGCCCGATCGGCGGATCGGCGCACCGGACGGCCGGACTGTGTGACGCTGCGGTATGTGACCGGTTCCGCTGACCCGCCCGGCGACCGCGTCCCGCTGGTGCGCGAGGCGGTGAGCGGGCCGGATCGCACGGGGCGGCTGATCTGGATCGGGCCGAGCCTGGCCACGCTGGCCGTGGTGCTGACCGGGATCGACCACGCGCAGCCGTGGCGCGACGAGCTGGCCACCTGGAGCGCGGCGAGCCGGTCGCCCGGGGATCTCGTCCGGCTCGCCGGCACCATCGACGCCGCCACCAGCCCCTACTACCTGTTCATGCACGCCTGGGTGGCCGTCTTCGGCGACTCGGTGACCGCGCTGCGGCTGCCCGCCGCACTGGCCATGGCCGCCACGGCCGGGCTGACCGCGCTCCTCGGGCAGCGCCTGCTCGGTGCCCGGGCCGGGCTGCTCGCCGGGCTGCTCCTCGCGGTGCTCCCGGGCACCTCGCGGTACGGCCAGGAGGCCCGCCCGTACGCGCTGGCCACCTTCCTGGCGGTGCTGGCGACCCTGCTGCTGGTCGAGGCGACGGCCCGACCCCGATGGACGCGCTGGGCCGGGTACGCCGCCGCCGTGGCCGCGCTCGGGCTCACCCACCTGGTCGCGCTCACCCTGCTCGCCGCGCACGCGGTGGCGGTGCTCGCCACCCGCCGTACGGGGCCGCCGAACCGCCCGCTGCGCTGGGCGCTCGCCCTGCTGCCCACCGTGCTGCTGCTGACCCCGCTGGTGCTGCTCGGCAGGGAACAGCGCTCCCGGCAGCTCGGCTGGGTGGATGCCGTCCGCCCCGACGACCTGGCCGCGCTCGCGGGCGGGGTGGCGCAGAGCGGGGTGGTGGGCGGGGTCCTGGTGGGCCTCGCGGCGCTCGGCGCGGCACGCCTGGGCCGGCGCGCCCTGCTGCCCGGGCTCGCCGTGCTGCTGCCCGTGCTGCTGCTCTTCGCCGCGGGGCTGGTCGTACCGCTCTGGGTGCCCCGGTACCTCGTCTTCGTGGTGCCCTTCGCCTGCCTGCTCGCCGGCGCGGCGCTGGCGACGGTGCCGCTGCCACCCGCGCTGGCCGTCGTCGCCCTGGCCGGGCTGCTCGGGCTGCCCGACCAGGCGGCGCTGCGGCGTACCCACGAGTGGCCGCGCAGCGCGACGGTGGACTACCGGGGCGCGGCCCGGATCGTCGCCGACGGTCAGCGGCCGGGGGACGCGGTCGTCTACTCCCCCCGGGAGAGCTGGCTCTTCCTCGACCTGGGCCTCGCGTACCACCTGGGCGACCGTCGGCCCCGCGACGTGCTGGTGACGCAGGACCAGGCCCGCCGGGGCGACCTGTGGGCCGCCGAGTGCGCCCGCCCGGCCGAGTGCCTGGCCGGCGCGGAACGGGTCTGGCTGGTCGTGGCCGGCCGCCGCGACGATCCGCTGGCCGCCGTCGCCGGCGCCAAGGGCGACGCGCTGCGCGCCGGCTACACCGTCGAACGGGTCTGGCCGCGCCCGGGCCTCACCGTCGCCCTGCTCACCCGCTGACCCACCCACCCCACCCCGCCCCGGCTCCGGCGACCGGCTTGATCGGTTGACGGGGAGCCGGGGTCGTGGGGCCTCCGGGGCCGGTTTCCGATCAACTGATCATGGCCGCCCCGGCACCCCCGGCCCTCGCGCCGGTGCGTCCGGGTCAGCCGGCGGGACGGCCCTCGGGGGCGTCGCGCACCAGCGGGACGACGAGCGTCGCCTCGGTGCCGCCCTTCGCGCCGTCGCGCAGCTCGATGGTGCCGCGCAGCTCGCCGGTGACCAGCGCGCGGACGATCTGCAAGCCGAGGTTGCCGCTCCGCTCGGCGTCGAAGTCGGGCGGCAGCCCGCGCCCGTTGTCGGTGACCGAGACGTGCAGCATCTTGCGGAACCGGTGCGCCGACAGCACCACCTCCGGCTCGACCGGACCGGCCGCCTCCGCCATGGCCGTTCCCGGGGCGGGCGGCCCTGCCGCGGCCGGGGCGGGGGTTCCGGGACCGGTCGGGACGCCGGGCGTCTCGGCGGCCGGCGGGAAGCCGTGCTCGACGGCGTTGAGCAGCAGCTCGTTGAGCACCATCACCAGCGACGTGGCGACCTCGGCGGGCAGCACGCCGAAGCTGCCCTCGCGCCGCATGCCGACCGTGGCCTCCGTCGCGGCCACCTCCGTGGCGGCACTGGCCACCCGGTCGACGATGCCGTCGAACTCGACCGCCTCGTCGCTGGACATGGAGAGGGTCTCGTGCACCAGCGCGATGGAGGCGACCCGGCGTACCGACTCCTCCAGGGCCACCCGGGCCTCCGGCATGGACACCCGGCGGGCCTGGAGCCGCAGCAGCGCGGCGACGGTCTGGAGGTTGTTCTTCACCCGGTGGTGGATCTCCCGGATGGTGGCGTCCTTGGTGATCAGGGCGCGGTCGCGGCGGCGTACCTCGGTGATGTCGCGGACCAGCACCAGCGCGCCGATCGGCACCCCGGCGGGCATCAGCGGCAGCGCCCGGGTGAGCATCGTCGCGCCCCGCGCGTCGATTTCCCGGCGGGGCGGCGCCTCGCCGCGCAGCGCCGCGAGGATGCCGTTCGCCGCGTCCGTGCCCTCCAGCGGGTCGCTCGCCAGCCGGCGGTGCAGCGCCGCCAGGTCCTCGCCCACCAGGTGGGAGGCGTAGCCCAGCCGCCGGTACGCCGACTGCGCGTTCGGGCTCGCGTAGGTGACCTTGCCGCCGGCGTCGAGCCGGACCAGCCCGTCGCCGACGCGCGGGGCCGACGTGGTCTCCCCGGGATGGCGCGGCGGCGGGAAGGTCCCGTCGGCGATCATCTGGGCCAGGTCGTCGGCGGTGGTGAGGTAGTTCAGCTCCAGCTGGCTCGGGGTGCGCGCGGTGGAGAGGTTGGTGTCCCGCCCCACCACGGCGATCACCTCGCCGGCCTCCCCGTCGGTGGTGCGCAGCCGGACCGGGATCGCCTCGTGCCGGGCCGGCACGTCGCCGTACCAGACCGGGTCGCCCTCCCGCCAGATCCGGCCCTGCCGGTGGGCCACCTCCAGGTGGGCCACCTCGGGCCCGCCGACAATCCGCCCCACCTGGTCGTCCAGGTACGCGGTGGGCGCGGTCGTCGGCCGGACCTGGGCGACGCAGAGGAACGCGCCGTCACCGTCCACGGGCACCCAGAGCAGCAGGTCGGCGAAGGACAGATCGGAGAGCAACTGCCAGTCGCCGGCGATCCGGTGCAGGTGGTCGATGTCGGCCGGGCGGAGGCGGGTGTGCTCCTCGGCGAGGTTGCGCAGCGTGGACACGTCGACCAGCGTGCCACGACGGGCGTCACATCGTCGCGGTGACCTTCTTCAGCCCGCGCGGCGCGTCCGGGTCCTCGCCCCGGGCGAGTGCCAGCGCCAGCGCCAGGCGCTGCAACGGCAGGATGTCCAGCAGCGGCGCGTAGCGCTCGTCGACCTCGGGGACGGCCATCCGGGTGGCGCCCTCGACGTCGGCGGAGCCGACCACCACCACGTCGGCGCGGCGCTCGCCGAGACGGGGCAGCACCTCGCCCATCGACCGGCCGCCCGGCCCGGAGCCGACCACGGCGAGCACCGGCACGTCCGGGTCGGTCATGGCGAGCGGGCCGTGCAGCAGGTCGGCGCCGGAGAACGCGAGCGCCGGCAGGTAGGAGGTCTCCATCAGCTTCAGCGCGGCCTCGCGGGCGGTCGGGTACGCGTACCCCCGGCCGGTGGTGACCAGCTGGCCGGCGAACCGGTAGCGGGGCGCGAGCTGGGTGGGGGTGGTGTCCTCCAGGGTGCGCGCGGCCAGCTCGGGCAGGGCGGCGAGCGCCTCGCGTTCGTCGGCGGGCAGCGCGCCGTCGCCGGCCCGGACGCCCTCGACGAGCATCAGCAGGGCGAGCAGCTCGGCGGTGTAGGTCTTGGTGGCGGCCACCGCGCGCTCGTGCCCGGCGGCGATGTCGACGCTGAGCTCGGCGACGCCGGCCAGCCGGGAGTCGGGCGCGTTGGTGACCGCGAGGGTCAGCGCGCCGGAGGCGCGGGCGGTGCGTAGCACCTCGGCGAGGTCGGGCGAGCCGCCGCTCTGGCTGACGCCGACGACCAGCGCGTCGGAGAGGTCCGGCTTCGCGCCGTAGAGGGTGACGACGCTGGGCGAGGCGAGGCCGGCGGGCAGGCCGAGCCGGATCTCGGTCAGGTACGCCCCGTAGAGGGCCGCGTGGTCGGAGGTGCCCCGGGCGGTGAAGACCACGTGCCGCGGGCGGCGTTCCGCGATGACCGCCGCCACCCGGGCGATCGCCCCGGCGTGCTCGGCGGAGAGCAGCCGCTCGTAGCCCGCCGGCTGCTCGTCGATGTCGGCCGCCATGCCGGCCCCTGCACGCGTCACGGAAACTCCTCCCACTGCGCGGTTGCCGCGCGTTTCCTGCTCAGTCTTGCACGTTTGGGCTGGCCTGAGCAATCGAACGAACAGTAGTGCGCAGATGATCACCATCTCGGCGCAACATCACCTAGGCTTGCCCGGCCCCACCGACCGACGAGCGAGAGGACGACGTGCCCGAGGACGACCGGTCGCTGTCCGCGGCGGAGGAACTTGCCCTGGCCCGCCTCGCCATGGACGACAACGACCTGGCACACGCGGCCGGTCACGTCGCCGCCGCGCTGGCCCAGGCCCCGACCCTGCCCGAGGTGCACGAGACCCTCGCCCGGCTCGCCGCCACCGACGGCGCGGGCGGCGTCGACCTCTTCCCGCTCCAGGGCCACGCCTTCGTCGGCACCGTCGTGGCCCGCGCGCACCTGCTCGCCGCCGCCGGCCGGCCCGCCGAAGGGCTGGACCTGCTGGTCGCGGCGACCGGCCACGCGCCGGGGACGGACTGGGCCGGGGTGCCGTGGGTGACCACCCCGGAACTCGCCGAACGCCTCGAACCGGACCGGGCCGCCCGGATCCTGATGCAGGTCTGCGCCGCCGTGCCCGACCCGGTGCCCCGGGCCGGCCGGGCCGCCCTGGCCCCCTACCTGGCACTGGCCCGCAACGCGGTCACCGTCCACCCCGAGCACGGCCTGCTGCTGGGCGCGGCGTCCGCGCTGGCCAGGCGCGTCGGCGAGGTCGACCTGGCGATCCGCTGGGCCGCCCGGGGCGTACGCGCGGAGCCGTCGAAGATCGGCGAGGTGTGGCTCGGGTACGCGTACCGCAGCGCCGGGCGCACCCGGGAGGCGCTGGCGGCACTCGGCCGGGCCGTCGCGCACGACCCCGACGACCTCACCGTCTACGCCGACATCGCCGGCACGCTCGCCGACAACGGGCGGCTCGACGAGGCGCTCGACTGGATCGACCGGGCGCTGGCCCGGGACCCCTCCTTCGAGTGCGCCGTGCACACCGCGCACCGGCTGCGGCACCAGCGCGACGGCGACGTGGCGCACCTGGTCGCGCTCGCCGACTTCGTCCGGGACCATCCCGACGACACGCACGAGCACGGCGACCTGGCCGAGAGCTGCCGGAGCCGGCCGTGGCTCGGGCAGGTCACCCCGGCGACCGGGCCGGTGGTGGACGCGCTGCGTCAGGCGGTCACCGACGAGCGCGTCGGCCTCGGCGCCGTACGGCTGGAGCAGCCCCCGCCGCCCAGCGCGCTGCGTGCCGCCGCGACGGCCGCGCCCGGGCTGCGGATCGAGGTGGCCGGCGTGCCCGACCCGGACCCGCGCGAGCCCCGGCGGGCGACCGCCCGGCAGCTCTGGCGGCCCGACGGGACGACTGTCGTGCCCGCCGTGCCGGCGCCCTCGCCGGAGGCGGCGGCGCGGCTGCGGCAGCTCGCCCACCCGGCGTGGCCGCACCCGCCGGCGGCGTACGACGCGGCGGTGGGCCTGGCCACCCTGGAACTGGACGACCTGCTCGGCCTGCTGGCGCACCCGCCGGAGGCGCCGCCGACCGCGTTGGGCCGGGTACTCGGGCAGGACCCCTCGCTCTGGGTGCGCTGCGTCCAGGTGTGGGCGTGCCTGGGCCTGCTGCACCACCGCACCGACGAGCCGTGGGCGGAGTCGACCCGGCGCCGGGTGCTGCTGGACCTGGTCTGGGGGGTCGAGGACTGGGTCACCGAGGCGGCCCTGTTCGCCCTGGTCACCGCCGCCTGGGTCGACCCGGACGTGCGCCCCGACGTGGCCCGGGTGGTGACCGAGCGGCTGGCCGACGTGGCAGCGGTCGCCCGGACCCGCCCGGTGCCGATCGCGCCGTCACTGGCGCACCTGGCCCTGGCCAGCCCGGCCCTGGATCCGGCGACGGCGGCCCTGGCCACCGCGCTGACGGCCACCGCCCCGGTCCCCCGGCCGCGTTCCCGCCTGCGCCGCCTCTGGGAGCTCCTCAGGCGCCGGTGAGCCGTCGTCGCCGGCGGCTCACGCGCCGGTCAGCTCCAGCCGCAGGCCGAGCAGGTGCACCCCGTCCACGGGCACCCAGTCCAGCTCGGGCCACCCGCACGAATCCGCGCCGCCGGTAGAGCCGCTGGGCGGAGGCGGCGAAGCCGTCGCGGACGCAGATGACGACTGCGGAACAGCCCAGCTCGGTCGCCCGCGACACGCAGGCCTCGACCAGCGCCGCGCCGACGCCCCGCCCCTGCGCGGCCGGGTCCACCGCCAGCATCCGGAACTCCGCCTCACCCGCCCGGGACAGCTCGGCGTAACGGGTGCCGGGCAGGACGAGGGTCACCGAGCCGAGCAGCTCGCCTGTGGCGTCGTCGACGGCGACGAGCACCTCGCCGTCCCGGGCCCGGGACGCCACGTCGGCGAGTACGGCGGCGTAGCCGTGCTCGTTCTTCAGCTGGCCGTCCGCCTCGTACGCGGCCACCGTCAGCCGGGCCACCGCCGCGAAGTCGGCCGGCCCGGCCCGGCGCACCGAGAGGCCGGTCAATCGATCACCGCGATCAGGTCACCGTCCTGCACGACGTCGCCCTCGTTGACCGCGAGCTGCTTGACGACGCCGTCGGACTCGGCGACGACCGGGATCTCCATCTTCATCGACTCCAGGATCACCAGGGTGTCCCCCTCGGACACGGTGTCCCCGGCCGACGCGACGACCTTCCAGACGTTCGCCACCATCTCGGCGCGGATCTCCTCGGCCATCTTCGGGCCCTCCCTCTCGCGGTTGCCTGCCGACGTATCCAATCATGCGGGCGACCTCCGGCGGGCGTGGAGCGGCGCGGGCCGGGTCGATGATCGACTCAGGGGCGGTCCCCCGGCGGGTCGTGCGGCGTGGCGCGGCGTCGGCGGCCCCGGCGGACGACGGCGGGTGCCGGCCGCACTAGCATCAGCGGGTCGGACCCGGCGCCGGGAGGACCGGTGCGTGCACCGGCGCCGAGATCGTGCGCAGGCGGGATCCGACCATCACGAGGAGGTCACCATGGCGAAGAAGGCCCGCAAGAAGAAGGCCCGCAAGAAGAGCGGCGCGAACCACGGCAAGCGCCCCAACTCCTGACCGGCGGGCCGGGCCCCACGGCCCGGCGTCGACCAGTCGGCGCGGACGCCGGGACATGTGCTCCGGCCTGGCCCAGCAGTACGAGGGCACCAACGTGTCGCTCTCGCTGCCGTCGACCCGGGTGGACGCGTTCAAC
>NZ_JBEZEV010000079.1:0-33447 GCF_040649055.1 Micromonospora sp. NPDC049060 | reverse complement strand
GACCGGCTCGGGGGCCTCGGCCGGCTCGGGCTCCTCCAGCACCACGTGCGCGTTGGTGCCGCTGATGCCGAACGACGACACGGCGGCACGACGCGACCGACGTCGTAGCGGCGGCGCAGGCCGCCTTCCGGCGTGGGTGGGCCGTCCCGGCAGGGCGGTCGTGGCCGTCGGGAACGGGCCCGGCTCAGAACAGGCGGACCCGGGCGGCGCGCAGCCGGCTCAGGGTGCGCTCGCGGCCGAGCACCTCCAGCGACTCGAACAGCGGCAGCCCGACGGTACGGCCGGTGACGGCGACGCGCACCGGCGCCTGGGCCTTGCCGAGCTTGAGCCCGCGCTCGGCGCCGACCGCCTCCAGCGTCGACTTCAGCGTCTCGGCGTCCCACGACTCCAGCGCCTCGAACGCCGCCGTGGCGGCGTCCAGCAGCTCCGCCGAGCCCTCCTTCATCGCCTTGGCCCAGGCGGCCTCGTCGATCAGGGGCGCGGCGAGGAAGAGGAAGTCGACGTTCGGCACGATCTCGCTGAGCAGCGCGATCCGGGTCTGCGCCAGCGGGGCCACGGCTGCGAAGGCGTCCGCGTCGAACTCCTCCGGCTGCCACGGCGGCGGGGCGATGGTGCCGGTGCCCGTCAGCCACGGCCGGCAGGCCTCGACGAACTCCTCGACCGGCAGCGCCCGGATGTACTCGCCGTTGAACGCGCGGAGCTTCTTCTCGTCGAAGAACGCCGGCGAGGGATTGACGTCCTCCAGCCGGTACTCCTGCTCGATCACCGACCACTCGACGATCTCCCGGTCGCCCGACGGCGCCCAGCCGAGCAGCATCAGGTAGTTGCGCATCGCCGAGGCGAGGTAGCCCTCGTCCCGGAACGCCTCCAGGGCCACCTTGTCGCGGCGCTTGGAGAGCTTCTGCCGCTTCTCGTTGACCACCACCGGCACGTGCGCCCAGATCGGCGGCTTGACCCCGAGCGCCTCCCAGAGCAGCTGCTGCTTCGGGGTGTTGGGCAGGTGCTCCTCGGCCCGGATCACGTGGGTGATGCCCATGGTCATGTCGTCGACCACGTTGGCGAGCAGGAAGACCGGCGAACCGTCGCCCCGGGCGATGACGAAGTCCTCGATCAGCTTGTTCTCGAAGGTCGGCTCGCCGCGGATCAGGTCGACCACCACGGTCTCGCCCTCGTCGGGCGTACGGAAGCGCAGGGCGCGCCCCTCGCCGGCCGACAGGCCCCGGTCCCGGCAGAAGCCGTCGTAGCCCTGGTACTGCGAGCCGGTGCGGGCCTGCACGGCCTCGCGGGTGCAGTCGCAGTAGTAGGCGCGGCCGGACGCGTGCAGCCGCGCGGCAGCGGCCCGGTGCTCGCCCGCGTACTCCGACTGGAAGTACGGGCCCTCGTAGCCGCCGCGCTCGATGCCGATCCAGTCCAGCGCGGAGAGGATGCCCTCGGTCCACTCCGGCTTGTTGCGGGCCGCGTCGGTGTCCTCGACGCGGAGCACGAACACCCCGCCCTGCTGCTTGGCGTAGATCCAGTTCTGCAGCGCCGAGCGGGCGCCGCCGACGTGGAACATACCGGTCGGGGAGGGGGCGAAGCGCACACGTACCGTCACGTCTCCAGCCTACGGCGGCGCGCGATCGGATTCCGCCAGGGGTGCGGCTCAGGGCACCGAGCGGATCTTCAGCACCAGGACGCTGCCCAGCACGGTGACCGCCGCGGTGACCGCATAGAGCACCGGGTAGCCGCCGAGGTGCACCACGAGCGGGGCGGAGAGCGCCGGGCCGAGCACCTGCGGGGCGGAGTTGGCGATGTTGATCACGCCCAGGTCCTTGGCCCGGTCGTTCGCGGCGGGCAGCACCTGGGTGATGAGCGCGGCGTCCACCGACAGGTAGACGCCGTAGCCGGCACCGAGCAGCAGCGCGGCGGCCACGGCCACCGGCCAGACCGGGGCGACGGCGAGCAGCAGCGCGGCGACCGCGATGATCCCGCCGGCGGTGATGACGAAGACCTTCCGCTTGCCGGACCGGTCCGACAACCGGCCGGCCACCACGGCGGTGGCCGCCAGGCCGGCCGTGTAGAGCAGGATCAGCACCAGCAGGCCGCCCTCGGGATCGGGGTGGCGCACCTCGTCGGTGAGGAAGTAGAGCAGGTAGAGCGTGCCGAGCGCGTTGCCGAGCTGCACCAGGAACCGGGTGATCCAGGCCCAGCCGAAGTCGGGGTGGCGGCGGGGCGAGACCCACATCGACGCGAGCAGGGCGCGCCAGCGCAGCGCCGGGCGGTGCGCCCGGGGCAGCGGGTCGTCGGCGGTGAACAGCGCGAACGGCAGCGCCAGCAGCAGCACCGCGACCGCCATCGTGGCGTAGCCGGCGGCGGTGCCGCTCACCACGGCGGTGACCAGCACCACCCCGAGCACCAGCCCCAGCGCCTGGGGGATGCCGACCCAGCCGGAGACGCCGCCGCGCTGGGCGACCGGCACCCGGTCCGGCACGGCGGCGGTCAGGCTGGCCAGCATCGCGTTGAAGCAGACCTGGGCGGCGACCCAGCCGAGCGCGACCCCGGCGACGGTGCGTTGCTGCGCGAGCAGCACCAGGGCCGCCGCGCCGAGCAGCGCACCGCCGGCGGTCCAGACGTGCCGCCGGCCGAACTCCCGCCCGGCCAGCCGCAGGCAGGTGCGGTCCGACAGCGCCCCGGCGAGGGGATTGGCGAGCACCGCGGCGAGCGCGCCGAGGCCGGTGACCAGGGCGAGCGCCGTCTCCTTGTCGGCCGGGGCGATCCGTTCCAGCTGCTGCGGCAGCAGCACCTGGATGGGCGTGAAGAACGCCATCCAGACCCCGAGGTTCGCGGCGAAGATCAGCGCGATCCAGCCCCGCCGGACCGGCACGGTCGGCTCGGCGAGCGCCGCCGGCAGCGACGCGGGCGTCGGATCGACGGTGGTCACGGCCGGGCGATCAGGTCACGGAACCAGGCGTACGAGGACTTGGGCGTGCGGAGCTGGGTGTCGAAGTCGACGTGCACGAGGCCGAAGCGCTTGGTGAAGCCCTCCGCCCACTCCCAGTTGTCCAGCAGCGACCAGACGAAGTAGCCGGTCACGTCGACGCCCTCGGCCATCGCCGCGCGTACCGCGCGCAGGTGCCCGTCGAGGTAGGCGATGCGCTCCGGGTCGTGCACCCGCCCGTCGGCGTCGGGCGCGTCGTCGTACGCGCAGCCGCTCTCGGTGACCTGGATCGGCGGCAGGTCGTCGGCGTAGGTGCGGTGCAGCCAGCCGAGCAGGTCGTGCAGCCCGTCCGGGGCCACGGGCCAGTCGAAGGCGGTGCGCGGGTATCCGTCGAGCGGCACGAACTCGAACGGCAGCGGCGAGCCCTCCTGCGGGGCGCGTACGCCGGTCGGGTTGTAGTAGTTGACCCCCAGCACGTCGATCGGCGCGGCGATCACGTCGAGGTCGCCGGCGCGCACCACGGCGGTGTCGAAGCCCAGCTCGGCGGGGTAGCCCCGGCCGAACAGCGGGTCCGTGAAGAGGCGGTTGTGCAGCGCCTCGTACGCCGCGGCGGCCGCCCGGTCGGCGTCGGTGTCGCCGGCGATGCGCACGGGCGAGTAGTTGTTCGCGATGGCGACCGGGCTCGTGGTGCGCGCCCGCAGCGCGGCGACGGCGAGGCCGTGGGCGAGCAGCTGGTGGTGGGCCACCGGGAAGGCGTCGAAGAGCAGCGTCCGGCCGGGGGCGTGCTCGCCCGTGCCGTGGCCGAGGCTCATGTGGATGAAGGGCTCGTTGAGGGTGATCCAGAGCTTCACCCGGTCGCCGAGGCGGGCGGCGGTCGCGTTGGCGTACTCGGCGAAGCGGTGGGCGGTGTCCCGGTTCAGCCAGCCGCCCGCGTCCTCGAGGGCCTGCGGCAGGTCCCAGTGGAAGAGCGTGGCGACCGGGTCGACGCCGTGGGCGAGCAGGTCGTCGACGAGCCGGTCGTAGAAGTCCAGCCCGCGCGCGTCGACCGGACCGTCGCCGGTGGGCCGCACCCGGGGCCAGGCGATCGAGAAGCGGTACGCCGAGACGCCCAGCCCGGCCAGCAGCGCGACGTCCTCGGCGTGCCGGTGGTAGTGGTCGCAGGCCACGTCGCCGGTGCTGCCGTCGGCGACCCGGCCGGGGGTGTGGGCGAAGGTGTCCCAGATGGACGCTCCCCGCCCGTTCTCGTCGACGCCGCCCTCGATCTGGTAGGCGGAGGTGGACACTCCCCAGCGGAATCCGGCGGGGAACTCGGGCATCGCTGCGGTCGACATGCGCCCTCCCGTCGTACATGAATCGTGCTCGCGACTCTAGGGGGCGGCCGGTCGATGCGCCATAGGCCGTCCGGCGTCGTAGCGCAATGAATTTCGGCGTGTCTTTTCCGAACCCGTCCGTATACGTCCGAATTTGCGCATAGAGTGCCGATATCGTGGGATGTCCTCACTGGAGGAAAGACGGAAATGATCCTCGTGGAACGCAGTGCGCACGTGATGGCGCCGGTGGAAGCGGTCTGGGACGTCGTGCAGCGGGCCGAGCAGTTGCCGGCCTGGCTGGCGGGGGTCCGTGCGGCCGAGGTGCTCTCGGGAGAGGGCTTCGGGCGCCGACAACTCGTCCAGGCCGGACGTGGCGCCGCGCATGAGGCCGAGGTGATCGCCTATCAGGCGCCGACCCTGATCGGCTGGCGCGAACGCGCCAAGGGGGCCGGTGCCCGGGCGGAGGCGCGCACCGAGATCTACGTCCAGCTCACCGCGGACGAGGAGGAGGGCGGGACGATCGTGCGGCTCATCGTCGTACGCTGGCCGGCCGGTCCGGTCAAGGCCGCCCTGCTCCGCCTCGGCCTGCGCAGGGTCGGCGCCGACCTGGAGGACTCGCTCGCCCGGCTGACCGATCTGGCCGCCGTCGGCTGAGCCGGGCACGTCCTGGCGCCACCCGCGACGGCGGTGGCCCGGTGTCCCCGCCAGGGACTCCGGACCACCGCCGGTTCGCTTGTCGGCGGACGACGAAGGGCCCGGCGCTTCCCGCGCCGGGCCCTTCGTCTCGTACGTCCTAGCTGTCGCCGCCGGTCTCGCCGACCGGGGCCGCGTTCACGTCCTCGATGGCGTACTTCTTGGCCGCCTCGGCCGGCACGCTCGCCGGCACCGTGCCGCGCAGGGCGAGCTGCCGCAGCGTCGCGACCACCACCGACTCGGCGTCGACGTGGAAGTGCCGGCGCAGGGCGTGCCGGGTGTCGGACATGCCGAACCCGTCCGTGCCGAGCGAGGTGTAGTCGCCGGGCACCCAGCGGGCGATCAGGTCCGGCACCGCGCGCATCCAGTCGCTGACCGCGACCTTCGGGCCCTCGGCGTCGGCCAGCTTCTGCTGGATGTACGGCACCCGCTGCTCCGCGCCCGGGTTGAGCAGGTTGTGCTCCTCGCACTGCACCGCGTCCCGGCGCAGCTCCGTCCAGGAGGTCACCGACCAGACATCGGCGGCCACGCCCCAGTCCTGGGCCAGCAGCTGCTGCGCCTTGATCGCCCACTGCATGCCCGTGCCCGAGGCGAGCACGTTGGCCTTCGGCGCGTCGTCGCCCACCGACGGGGCGGGGGAGTAGCGGTAGATGCCCTTGAGCAGCCCCTCCACGTCCACGCCCTCCGGCTCCGCCGGCTGGAGGATCGGCTCGTTGTAGATCGTCAGGTAGTAGAAGACGTTCTCCTGCGCCTCGCCGTACATCCGGTGCAGGCCGTTCTCCACGATGTGCGCGATCTCGAACGCGAACGCCGGGTCGTACGCGACCACCGCCGGGTTGGTGGCGGCGATCAGCAGCGAGTGGCCGTCCTCGTGCTGGAGCCCCTCGCCGTTGAGCGTGGTCCGGCCGGCGGTGGCGCCGAGCAGGAAGCCCCGGGCCATCTGGTCGGCGGCGGCCCACAGCCCGTCGGCGGTGCGCTGGAACCCGAACATCGAGTAGAAGATGTACATCGGGATCATCGGCTCGTCGTGGGTGGCGTACGCCGAGCCCGCCGCCGTGAACGAGGCGACCGAGCCGGCCTCGTTGATCCCCTCGTGCAGGATCTGCCCGCCGGTGGACTCCTTGTACGACAGGAACAGCTCCCGGTCGACCGAGGTGTAGCGCTGGCCGTGCGGCGAGTAGATCTTCTGCGTCGGGAAGAGCGAGTCCATGCCGAAGGTGCGGGCCTCGTCCGGGATGATCGGCACCCAGCGCTTGCCGAACTCCTTGTCCTTCATCACGTCCTTGAGCAGGCGGACGAAGGCCATCGTGGTGGCCACCTTCTGCTTGCCCGAGCCGCGCTTGACGTCGGCGAAGCGCTCCGGGCCGGGGATGGCCAGCCGCTTCTGGCCCGAGCGCCGCGACGGCAGGTAGCCGCCGAGCTGCTGGCGCCGCTCCTTGAGGTACGCGATCTCGTCGGACTTCTCGCCCGGCGTGTAGTACGGCGGCAGGTAGGGGTTGTCCTCCAGCGCCTTGTCCGGGATGTCCAGATAGAGCCGGTCGCGGAAGGTCTTCAGGTCCTCCAGCGTCAGCTTCTTCATCTGGTGCGTGGCGTTGCGGCCCTCGAAGTGCGAGCCCAGCGTCCAGCCCTTGATCGTCTTGGCCAGGATCACGGTCGGCTGGCCGGTGTGCTCCATCGCCGCCTTGTAGGCCGCGTAGAGCTTGCGGTAGTCGTGCCCGCCCCGCTTGAGGTTCCAGATCTCGTCGTCGCTGAGGTCCTCGACCATCTTGCGGGTCCGCTGGTCGCGGCCGAAGAAGTGCTCCCGGACGTACGCCCCGGACTCCGCCTTGTAGGTCTGGTAGTCACCGTCGGGCGTGGTGTTCATCAGGTTGACAAGCGCGCCGTCGGTGTCCGCGGCGAGCAGCGGGTCCCACTCCCGGCCCCAGACCACCTTGATGACGTTCCAGCCGGCGCCCCGGAAGAACGCCTCCAGCTCCTGCATGACCTTGCCGTTGCCGCGCACCGGCCCGTCGAGCCGCTGGAGGTTGCAGTTGATCACGAAGGTGAGGTTGTCCAGCTCCTCGCGGGCGGCCACGCCGATCGCGCCGAGCGTCTCCGGCTCGTCCATCTCGCCGTCGCCCAGGTAGGCCCACACGTGCTGGTCCGAGGTGTCCTTGATGCCCCGGTGGTGCAGGTAGCGGTTGAACCGCGCCTGGTAGATCGCGTTCAGCCCGCCCAGGCCCATCGAGACCGTGGGGAACTCCCAGAAGTCCGGCATCAGCCGCGGGTGCGGGTACGACGGCAGGCCGCCGCCCGGGTGCGACAGCTCCTGGCGGAACCCGTCGAGCTGGTGCTCGGTCAGCCGCCCCTCCAGGTACGCCCGCGCGTACATGCCGGGGGAGGCGTGGCCCTGGTAGAAGATGTGGTCGCCGCCGCCCGGGTGGTTCTTGCCCCGGAAGAAGTGGTTGAAGCCCACCTCGTAGAGCGAGGCCGAGCTGGCGAAGGTGGAGATGTGCCCACCGACGCCGATCTCGGGACGCTGCGCCCGGTGCACCAGCATGGCCGCGTTCCACCGGACGTACGCCCGGATCCGCCGTTCCACGTGCTCGTCACCCGGGAACCACGGCTCGTGCTCCGGCGGGATGGTGTTGATGTAGTCGGTGGTGGTCAGCGACGGCACCCCGACCTGGCGCTCGCGGGCCCGCTCCAGCAGGCGCAGCATGACGTAGCGGGCGCGCTTTGTCCCGCGCTCGTCGATGACACCGTCGAGCGACTCGACCCATTCGCTGGTCTCTTCAGGGTCGATGTCCGGAAGCTGGCTCGGCAGACCAGCGGTGATCACCGGGCGCTTGCGTTCCGTAGCCACAGGCGTTCCCTCGGTTCTGTGTGGGATAGGTCTCTAGCGCCATCCTGCCCCCTGGTGGCACCTGTCGTCACGCCCACCGCCCGGAGACGCGACGCGCGACACAGGTACCCGCCGGTAACTTTGCGCAACCGGCCCGCCCGGCAGGAACCGGGCGGGCGACCGCCCGCTCGGGCAGAATGCGCCGTATGCGCAGTGAGGTGATCACCGTCCAGACCGGGGCCCGGCCGACCGTCCGGGACATCACGGCGGAGGCCGAGCGGTTCGTCGCCGGGCAGGGCGATGGCCTGCTGCACGTCTTCGTGCCGCACGCCACCGCCGGGTTGGCGATCATCGAGACCGGCTCGGGGTCCGACGACGACCTGCTGGCCGCGCTCGACGACTTGCTTCCCACCGACGACCGGTGGCGGCACCGGCACGGCTCGCCCGGCCACGGGCGCGACCACGTCCTGCCGGCGTTCGTCCCCCCGTACGCGACGCTGCCGGTCGTCGACGGCCGGCTGGCGTTGGGCACCTGGCAGTCGGTCTGCCTGGTCGACCCCAACGGCGACAACCCCACCCGGACCGTCCGCTTCTCGTTCCTCCCCGGCTGACGCGAAGTTGCGGGCGAACCGCCGATGGTGGAGCTGCTCAACTTTTGACGCGCGTAGGATGTGAGGCATGGTGCCGCAGCCCGTCCCCTCCGTCCCGCCGGATCCCGCCGACCGCGCGGCGCTGGCCGGCGACGTCGTACGCCGCATCACGCACGTCGCCGCCGCGCTGCGCCACCACCAGGACCGGGAGATCGCCGAGCTGGGGCTGACCCCCGCGACCGCGCGGGCGCTGCACGAGCTGGACCCCGACCTGCCGCTGCCGGCCCGCGACCTCGCAGAAGGGCTGGGCTGCGACCGCTCCAACGTCACCGCCCTGGTCGACAAGCTGGAGCGGGCCGGGCTGGTCGAGCGGCACGCCGACCCCGCCGACCGGCGGCAGAGGACGCTGGTGGTGACCGGGCCCGGGCGGCGGGTGCGGGCCCGCGTGCACCAGGTCATGTCGGACTCCCGACTGCTCGCCGGGCTCACCGTCGAGGAGTTGGCGACCCTGCGCGAGCTGGTCTGGAAGGTCTCCGACGGCGGCTGCCCCGAGCGGTGCGACGACGACTGACCCACACCGCGTCGTTCGTGTCCGAGTGGGCGCACAGGCCGCTCGTCGGTAATGCTGTCCGACGTGACCACCCCGCAAGATCTCGACGACCGGTTCCGGGAGACGCTGGCCGCGCTGGCCACCCCGTCGCAGCGGCGTGACCCCGCACGGCCGGTCACCGACGACACGACGCTGACCGGCGCGCGGGCGCTGGACCTCTTCGACGCGCAGGCCGTCAGCCGCCAGCTCGACCTGGCCGGCCGGTGGCTGCGTAGCTTCGGCGAGGGCTACTACACGATCGGCTCCGCCGGCCACGAGGGCAACGCCGCGGTCGCCGCCGCGCTGCGCGCCACCGACCCGGCGCTGCTGCACTACCGCTCGGGTGCCTTCTACTGCGTCCGCGCCGCCCAGGCCGCCGGGTGGACGCCGACCGACCGGCCGGCGGCGGCCGACGGGCCCGTCGAGGCCGCGCCGGGCGACCCGGGCGACCCGGACGGCCCCGGCGACGGTTCCGCGCCGGACGCCGCCGACCCGCAGGAGCCGACCGGCGGCGCCGGGTCCGCCGTGGACCGGCCGCTCCGCCCGGGGTACGCCGAGGCGGCCCGCGACGTGCTGCGGGGCATGGTCGCCTCCAGCAGCGAGCCCCTCGCCGGCGGTCGGCACAAGGTCTTCGGCCGCGCCGACCTGGCCGTCGTCCCGACCACCTCCACGATCGCCTCGCACCTGCCCCGCGCCGTCGGGATGGGGCTGGCCGTGGAACGGCTGCGCCGGCTGGAGACCTCCGGTCGCCGGGACGGGGTGCCGGCCAGCGGCGGTGGGGGCGCCACGCACACCTCCTGGCCGCCGGACGCCATCGTGGTCTGCTCGTTCGGCGACGCGTCGGTCAACCACGCCAGTGCCACGGCCGCGTTCAACACCGCCGGCTGGTACGACCACACGGGCCTGCGCATCCCGGTGCTCTTCGTCTGCGAGGACAACGGCCTCGGCATCAGCGTCCGCTCCCCGAAGGGGTGGGTGGAGACCACCCTGCGGTCGAAGCCGGGGGTCCGTTACTTCTCCGCAGACGGCGGCGACCTGCCGCAGGCGTACGAGGCGGCCGCCGAGGCGGCGGCCTGGGTGCGCCGGCACCGGCGCCCCGCCGTGCTGCACCTGTCGACCGTACGGCTGATGGGACACGCTGGCGCGGATGCCGAGACCGCGTACCGGAGCCCCGGAGAGATCGCGGCCGACCTCGCCCGGGATCCGCTGACCGCCACGGCACGGCTGCTGGTGGGGGCGGGCCTCGCCACCGGCGAGGAACTGCTGGCCCGGTACGACGAGATCGGCTGGCAGGTGCGGCGGATCGCCGAGGAGGTGCTGGACGAGCCGAAGCTGACCGCCCCGGCCGACGTGGTCGCCCCGCTGGCTCCGCGCCGGCCGGCACGGGTCTCCCGGGCGGTGGCGGACGCGGCGGCGCGTGCCGGCGGCCCCGGCGCCGGTGCCCGGGCGGAGGCGTTCGGCGGGAAGCCGCCGGAGCTGACCGGCCCGCTGACGCTGGCGCAGAGCATCAACGCCGCGCTCGCCGACGGGATGCTCGACCATCCGCAGATGGCCGTGTTCGGCGAGGACGTCGGCGCCAAGGGCGGCGTGTACGGGGTGACCAAGGGGCTGCGGGACCGCTTCGGCGTGGCCCGGGTCTTCGACACACTGCTCGACGAGACCTCGATCCTCGGGCTGGGGCTCGGTGCCGGGCTGGCCGGGATGCTGCCCGTGCCCGAGATCCAGTACCTGGCGTACCTGCACAACGCCGAGGACCAGCTGCGTGGCGAGGCCGCCACGATGCAGTTCTTCTCGCAGGGGGCCTTCCGCAACCCGATGGTGGTGCGGGTGGCCGGGCTGGCGTACCAGGAGGGCTTCGGGGGGCACTTCCACAACGACAACTCGGTGGCCGTACTCCGGGACGTGCCGGGCCTGGTGATCGCGGTGCCGGCGCGGCCGGACGACGCCGCGCCCATGCTGCGCACCTGCCTGGCCAGCGCGGCGGTGGACGGCAGCGTCTGCGTCTTCCTGGAGCCGATCGCGCTCTACCACACCCGCGACCTGTACGTCGACGGTGACGGTGAGTGGCTGTCTCACTACGCCGAGCCCGGCGCGTGGACCGGCGGTCACGTGCCGATCGGACGGGCCCGCGTCTACGGCGTCGGCTCCGCCGAGGACGTCACGATCATCACGTTCGGTAACGGGGTGCCGATGTCGTTGCGCGCGGCGGCGACCCTCGCCGATGAGGGGGTCGGCACCCGCGTGGTGGACCTGCGCTGGCTCTCCCCGCTGCCGGTGGCCGACATCATCCGGGAGGCGGCGGCGACCGGCCGGGTGCTGGTCGTGGACGAGACCCGGCGTTCCGGCGGGGTCGGCGAGGGAGTCATCGCGGCCCTGGTGGATGCCGGGTATGTCGGAGCGGCGCGCCGGGTGGCCGGAGTTGACTCTTTTGTACCATTAGGCCCGGCGGCCCGACAGGTTCTGGTCTCCGAGGAAGCAATTACCCAGGGTGCCCGCACGCTTCTGGCACGGTAAATTCCGTTCCACCCGGTGCGCCACTTGCGCGGGGAGCCACAACTGTGTGGACTTTGCCTGACGGCGTCGACGCGACGCCGCGGGCAAGGATGAGATGAGGAGGCACGCGACAGTGAGCGCGACCGCTGGTCAGGCCGCCGACGGGGTACGCAGCCTGGCGGACCGGTTCGGGATCGAACCGGGGATGGTCGTCATGGAGATGGGGTACGACGTCGACGTCGACCAGGATCTCCGGGACGCCCTGACCGACCGCTGTGGAGATCTGGTCGACGAGGACACCGACGAGGTGGTCGACGCGGTGCTGGTCTGGTACCGCGACGGTGACGGTGATCTCTTCGAGCTTCTCGTCGACGCCCTCGGCCCGCTGGCCGACAACGGTGTCGTGTGGCTGCTCACGCCCAAGGCGGGGCGCGAGGGGCACGTCGAGCCGAGCGAGGTCGCCGAGTCCGCGCCCACCGCCGGCCTCCAGCAGACCTCCACCGTCAACGCCGGCCGGGACTGGAGCGGCGCCCGCCTCGTCCTGCGCCGCGGGGCCAAGGGCAAGAAGTAGGCCGGCGCCGGCGATCACCCGGCGGCGCCCGCTGCCGGGTGTGGCAGGCTGTTGCCCATCCGACCCCATCCTGAGGAGCTCGCATGCCGATCGAGGTTGGCGCCGAGGCGCCGGACTTCGTGCTCAAGGACCAGAACAACCAGGAGGTCCGGCTCTCGGACTTCCGTGGCAAGCGCACCGTGCTGCTGGTCTTCTACCCGCTCGCCTTCACCGGGATCTGCCAGGGTGAGCTGTGCGAGGTGCGGGACAACCTCAACGACTACGTCAACGACGACGTCCAGGTGCTGACCGTCAGCGTCGACTCGGTCTACGCCCACAAGATCTGGGCCGACAAGGAGGGCTACCAGTTCCCGCTGCTGGCCGACTTCTGGCCGCACGGTGCGGTCGCCCAGTCGTACGGCGTCTTCAACGACGTCGCCGGCATCGCCAACCGGGGCACCTTCGTGATCGACAAGGCGGGCGTGGTCCGCTTCGCCGAGATGAACATGCCGGGGGAGGCGCGCGACCAGCAGGGTTGGCGCAAGGCCCTCGCCGAGGCCGTCGCGGCCTGACCGACCGGGCACGCCGTATGACCGGGCCGGTGGGGGCAGGGTAAGCTTGCCACCCTCCGGCCCGCCGTACGGGCGTTCCGGGCGCGTAGCTCAGTGGGAGAGCACTCGCCTTACAAGCGAGGGGTCGCAGGTTCGAAACCTGCCGCGCCCACACTCTGACCAGCACGGGAACGGGCCGCCGGATGACCGGCGGCCCGCTTCGTTTCACGGTGTCCGGCCGGCTGTCGGATCACCGCGCCGGTCATGACGAGAACTTCGCCGCCTCCTGCATCACCTTCTGGTACTCGTTCCTGGCCAGGGTGAGTTTCTCCTGAAGGCTGAGCATGGCGTCCCGCTGCGTCTCGGCGGTGCTGCCGGGATCCACCTCGGCCAACAGCGCCTTCACCGGCGGTGTGTTCATGGCCGGCGTGTACGGGTTGGCGGGATTCAGGAGATGCTCGACGTGGTTGAGCGCCATCGAGATCGTCTGCACCTTTTCGAGAGCCCGCAGGAGTTTGTTCTGTACTTCCTGTTCCGCGGGGCTGAGAGTCACGTCATCTGAATCCGAGTCCATGGGCACCCGTCCTTGCCGTGCGGACTGTTCGCAGGTCGAGCGGTTGGTCGTCGCCCCCATCCTAGAGCCGTCCACCGGGCCCCCGTGACGATTGTCGGTGTACGACGGCAACGCGCGGAAGCCGTACGCGAAGCGGGCCGCCGGCTGGTCCGGCGGCCCGCTGTCGTGGGCGGTCAGCTCGCGCAGACGGCGTACGCGCGCACCTTCCAGTTGCTGCTGAAACCGTTCTCGTCCTCGGCGGCGGAGACGGTGACGACGGTCGAGGTGGTGGCCCGCATCTGGGTCAGGCGCACCTGCCCGTCGCCGCCGAGGATCTCGCCGCCCACCCCGTGCACCCGCGTCCCGGGCGGGCAGGTTGCCGTGACCGACTGGGTGGCGGCGGAGCTGTAGACGCTGTCGTCGATCACGCGCTGCTCGCCGGGCAGCGGGTCGGCGCAGATCGCGGTCGCGTCCAGCCACCAGGTGTCGGCGAATCCGGTGCCGTCCTCGGCGCCCGCCACGACGACGCTGTTCTGGTGGATGCGCAGGTCCTCCAGCACGACCTCGCTGTTGGACGCCCCGACGACCGCCCCACCGACCCCGATGGCGTGCTTGCCTGCCGGGCAGGACTTCTCGAACCAGTTCGACGTGCCGAAGCTGGGCGCCGAGCTGCCGGAGACCATCACCAGGCCGGCGGGCGGCGTGGCGCAGATGGCGTTCGCCGTGACCGCCCAGTTGCCGCCGACGCCGTTCTCGTCCTCGCGGCCGGTGACCGAGTACGCGTCCCCGCCGATCAGCGGCCGCATGATGTCCATGCCGACCTGCCCGAGGCCGGAACCGGTGATCGCGCCGCCGCCGCCGATGACCTTGGTGCCGGTCGGGCAGGTCGCGTTCTGCGTCTTCGCGCTGCTGTTGCTGGGGCCGGTCGTCGTCTTGACGCTCAGGCCGGGCACCGCCGCCACCGGCCCGGCGAGGGCCAGCTGACCGAGTACGAGCGCGCTCAGCGCGGCCCCGCCCACAGTGGCCGTCCGACGCGCCAACCGGATGTGCTTCGATCCTTCTCGCATGGTGTCTTCCCTTCGGGTTCTTCGTCGCGATGACACCGGTAGGAGTCGGGGCGGGTCGGGATGCCAACAGAAACTTCGGAGAAAAATTTTCCGCCGCTTTACTGGACCCGTCGACGAGCAGCGAGGGACACGATGGACACGGCGGCACAGGACGACTTCACGCTGGTCGAGGCGGTGCGCCGCGGTGAGCGGGCCGGGCTGGAGGGCATGTACCGGCGCTACGCCGACCGGCTCTACACGTACGCCCGGACCATGCTGCGCGAACCGGAGGCTGCCGCGGACGCCGTCCACGACGCGTTCCTCACCGCCAGCCAGCGCATCGACCAGCTCCGCGAGCCCGACCGGCTGCGCTCCTGGTTGTACGCGATCGTGCGCACCGAGTGCCTCCGGCAGCTGCGGGAGCGGTCCCGCTCCCTGCCGCTGGAGGAGGCCGGCGAGCTGGCGGCCGACATCGCGGACCCGGGCACGGGCGTCAACGCCGATCAGGTACGCGACCTGGTGCACACCGCGGTGGCGGCGCTCAACCCGGGCGACCGTGAGGTGGTCCACCTGGCCATCCGCCACGACCTGTCGTCCGCCGACATCGGCGCGGCCCTCGGGGTGCCCACGAACCACGCGCACGCCCGCCTGTCGCGCGCCCGCTCGCAGCTCGAACGGGCGCTGGGGGCGCTACTGGTGGCCCGCACCGGAGCCCGGGACTGCCCGAGTCTCGCCGACCTGATCGACGGCTGGCAGGGCCGCCTCACCCCGACGCTGCGCAAGCGGGTGTCGCGGCACGTCGAGAGCTGTGCGGTGTGCGGGTTGCTCCGGCGGGAACAGCTCAGCCCGGCCGCGCTGCTGTCGGCGTACACGGCTCCGGCCTTCCTGGTCGTCGCCGACTCGGTGTGGCCGCGACTGGCCGAGGCCGCGACCGGCGCCCCGGCCGATCCGGCACCCGGCGCGGGCACCGATCCGGCGGGCCCGGTCACGGCCGACCCCGCGCCGGCCGACCCGACGCTGCCCGCCGACCCGGCGGCGTCGGCCCCGGTGTCGACGGTCGATGCGGCACCGTCCGCCGGTCCGGCTTCGTCGGCCGATCCGGCGCTGTCCGCCGATCCGGCCTCGCCGCCCGGCCCGGCATCGTCCGCCGATCCGGCCTCGCCGCCCGGCCCGGCATCGTCCGCCGATCCGGCGCCGCCGGCCGAGGCAATCCCCGGGATGGGGGACACCGGACAGGCACAGGAGGCCGCTGAGGGGCCTGCGGCGGATGGCGCGGTCGACGGGCCTACGCCCGCGGCGAACGGGCCGGTGACCCCGGACGGTGCGGCGGCGGGGCCCTCGGGCGGTGTGACGGCAGCGTCCTCGGCCGGTGTGGCAGCGTCCTCGAACGATGTGGCAGCCGCTCCGGGCGGTGCGGTGGCGTCGCGCGGTGCGGCGCATCCTGTGCGGACGACCTCGCCCGCGAACCGCAAGCGGCACCGCCGGCAGGTGGCCGCGTCCGTGGCGCTGCTGATCCTCCTCGCCGCATTCGGGACCTGGGCGCTGGCACCCGGGCGCCCGACCGCCGCGCAGGACGCCGCCGGCCAGCCGGTGTCGGAGACGCGCGGCCCGGCGGCCGGCGGTCCGGTGACGCCCGCCTCCGCGCTGCCGTCGGGCACCGCCCCGGTGACCGGCACGCCTGCCGCCGAACCGCCGCCGGCCGGCGCCGTCGGTCCGACACCCGGGCCCGTGGTCACGCCGGCGGACGGCGACGGGGTCACCCGGACTGACGCGCCCGACGCCGTGCCGGGTGGCCCCGCACCGGCACCGACCACGGCACCGACCAGACCTCCGGCCGTGCCCCGGCCGACCGTCACACTCAAGGTGGCGGCGCCGTTCACGGTCTCCGCCACCGCCCACGTGCGGTGCGGCTCGGACACGTACACCCTCGTGGTGCAGGCCACCGGCAGCGCCGCGCTCGGCGGCGCCGAGGTGCGCTTGACACCCGCCGGGGGCAGGACGTCGGTCCGGGCCATGACGGTGGACGGATCGACCGCGCGGGCGACCGTCGGGCAACTGCGCGCACCGACGCTCACCTGGTCGGTACGGGCGACTGCCGGGGACGGCCGCACGGCGGGCAGCCCGACTCACACGGTCACCGATCCGTGCGTACGGCCGGGATAGCCGGGACGGTCGCGGGCGGCCTGCGGCGCAGGGAGGGAGTCCGGCGGCGATCAGGCCGAGGGCCACGGACATCACACATGCCGCTACGAGCGCTTGCTGGGGGCAGCACGCCGTGTCGGCTCCTGTCCGCGCTTGCACGTCCTCCACCGTGGCTCGGAGCGCTGCCATGCGTACCTCGACGCCGCGCATGGCGGCGAGGACGGTCAGGATCTCGTGTGGTCGCTGCCGGGATTTGCAGCACGGGCACCGCCTACCCCCACCGGTAGAATCCAACGCTGATCCGCCTGCCCACCGCAGGTCCAGATGATCAGCTTCGTGCCGTCGGTCGAGTTGCCGCCGGGCACGGCCAGACACTTGTCGGAGTGGGGATTCCGAAGAGCGCCGTCGACCGTGGTGACCCAGTTCTGGGCGGCGGTGTTCCGACAGGGAGCCAGCTGCACCGCTGTGCTGTTGGTGGTGCCAGAGCCGCGTACCTCCAGGCACTTGCCCGAAGATGTAAGGACCGTGCCGCTCTGCGTCCAGATCTGACCACCACCTGAGGTGCAGGAGTGGAGCTGGACCCAGGCGCCATCGACCGGGTCGCCGCCGGGGATGTCGACGCACTTGCCGGCCAGCCCCACGATCTGCCCGGTGCCGCCCCCGCCGACACCGCGCTGGACCCAGTACTGGTCGGCATGAGACCCGCAGGTGTAGAGCACCACGTCGTTCGGGGCCCAAGCGGGGGCGACGAGGCATTGGCCGTTGCGGCGATTCTGCAACTGGCTCTGTAGCGAATCGGTCGTTATCCGCCAGTGCTGGTCCACGTGGTCGCCGCACGTGTAGGAAATGATGTTTCCGCCGCCCCAGGTGGGAGCAACCAGACACTCGCCGTTGTTTGCGTTCCGTAGCTGGAAATAGACGCCGTCGACGGGGGTCAGCGACCACAACTGGTCGACGAACGGAGTATCGCACCTGAAGTACGAGGCCGAATGGTTCGCAACGGCGGCAGGGACGACGAGACACTTGCCGTTGGCCGCGTTCATGATCTGCATGGCCATGCCCGGGCTTTGCAGAGACGCACCGATGTGCCAGTCAGGCGCGGTGGCGATCGAGGTCCGTATCCAACCCGCCGTGTCGTCCGTGCGCGTTTCGGTCGAGCCCTCCCGGGTTTCGGTCTCAGCCAGGCACCCGCTCTGCCAGGATGTACTGTGCAGTCCCACCAGCTCAAGGCCGCTGGCTGTTTGACGCAGTGCCGGCCCGCCCACGTCTCCCTTGCAGGTGCTCGCCCGCAGCGGATCCTGTCCCGTGATTTCCAGGGTCGAGGTGCCGACGGAGCCCACCGTGAAAGGTGCCACGTGAAGCTTGTCCGGAACCCATTCCGTGGCAGTGCGACCGAAACCGGCGATCTGTAGCACCTCGCCGGTCGCCGGAACCGTCGTGCCCAGTCTGACCGGAGGTACGTCGGTCACCGCAGCGGACAGCCGAGCTAACGCCAGGTTGCGGGTCGGGTGCCCCAACACCGATGTCACGCTTCGCGTGTGGCCAGCACTCGTTCTCAGATCGACTCGGCCCACCGTCACTGTTGTTGGCCACTGTGGAACCCAGCCTACGGGCGTCGGCGGGACCGACACCTCGCTCGCCAGGCACGACTTCGCCGTCGCCACCCAGTGCGGATCCACCAGGACACCGGAGCATGCCCGTACCTGCCCGACACTCACCTTGGCCGCGAAGCGGTACGAGTCGTCTGCCACGGTGCCAGTGCTGACCGCGGCCGTCGGCGTGACGGGCAGGAACAGAACTGCGCCGGCCACACCCGCCAGCACCATCGACCGGGCGGTTCTAGATCTCCTTCGAGGAGGGCCCGTCGGGTTATCTGACGCAGCTCGATCAGCCTGTGGCCCTGACAGATGCCCAATCTTGGTGGATGGCACCAGGTCCCCGTTTCCTGATTGAAATGCACATATGGGTATGTCTATCGATGGGTCTCGACCCTAGAGGAAGTCTGCAGCCGTCGCCACCCGTCCATCTCGGCTGGAAGCCGCCTCGGGTACCGGTGCGTGGAGTCTCGACGATGGCGAGCACGCAGGGTCTGCCGTGAATGATTGATCGGTGACTTAGGAATCGCTTCGCCGCGACCGGCGTCGATGCCGGATTGGCGGCCCGGACGCGTTGACCGCCGCCATCTCCCGTCCAGACGGGAAGGGACGACAGCCCGGAGAGCCACCGACGGAGCCGAGGCAGAGGTGTTCCAGGTCCTACCGGTGCCGTACCTCGACGCAGGAGTGGATTTTGATGTCCTTGTTGTCCTTCCCGGGCGGCCCGGTCCGGACGGCTGAAATACGGTGTCGGGGTGGCGACGCTGAGACTTGAGCCGATGACCGCCGAGCAGTACCTCCGGTATCGGCGGGGGGCGGAGACGAGCTACGCGCAGCACATCGCCGAGTCCGGCGCGCTGCCGGCGCCGGAGGCCGAACGGAAGGCCCAGGAGGATTACGCGAGGCTCCTGCCCGACGGTCTGGCCACGCCGGGGCACCATCTCTGGACGGTCCACGACGGTGACGACGAGGTCGGCATGTTCTGGCTGCACGTCGAACAGAAGTCGGACGGGCCGCACGCCTTCTGCTACGACGTCGAGGTGCGACCGGAAGCGCGGCGCAGGGGCCACGGGCGGGCCATGTTCCAGGCCGTCGAACAGCGGTGCCGGGAGTGGGGAGTCGTCTCGATCGGCCTGAGCGTCTTCGGCTTCAACCTCCCCGCGCGCAGGCTCTACGAGCAGCTGGGCTTCGAGGCGACCGCCATCCAGATGCGCAAGCGGCTCTAGCCCACGGCCAGCCCGGCCGCCCCGTCCCGTTGCAGGGAGAGCACGGCCGATCGGCCGCGTACGTCGTGCCGGCCGGGGTTGGATGGGACGATGAGCTACGCGGAGGTCGCCGGGCTGCGCCTGTGGCACGAGGAGCACGGCGCTGGCCGTCCGCTGCTGTTGTTGCACGGCGGCTTCGGGTCGGTGGAGACGTTCGCGCCGATCCTGCCGGCGCTCGCCGCGCGTCGTCGGGTGATCGCGGTCGACCTCCAGGGCCACGGGCGCACCGCCGACGTCGACCGCCCGCTGCGCTACGAGTCGATGGCCGACGACGTCGCGGCGCTGATCGAGCACCTCGGCCTGGCCGAGGCCGACGTGCTGGGCTACTCGCTCGGCGGCGGCGTGGCGCTGCGTACCGCGATCCAGCACCCGGCGTTGGTGCGCCGGCTGGTCGTCGTCTCCGCGCCGTGCCGGCGGCTGGGCTGGTATCCGGAGGTGTTGGCGGGCATGCCCGAGCCCGACGAGGAGGCGGGCGAGCGGATGCGGGGCACTCCGCCGCACGCGCTCTACACCCGCGTCGCGCCCCGGCCGGGGGACTGGTCGCGGCTCTGGGCGAAGACCGGCGAGCTGCTGCGCCGCGACTACGACTGGTCGGCCGAGGTGGCCGCCCTCGCCGTGCCCACCCTGCTGGTCTTCGCCGACGCCGACTCGGTCAGCGCCGCGCACGCGGTGGAGTTCTTCGGGCTGCTCGGCGGCGGCCACCGGGACGCCGGCGGGGACGGCACCGACCGCCCGGCCTCCCGGCTCGCCGTGCTGCCGGGGCTCACCCACTACGACATCGTCGTCTCGCCGGCGCTGCCCGCCGCCGTGCTGCCGTTCCTCACCCACCCGGTGGCGCCGCCCGGCTGACGCCGGGCGCTGCCGGAACCTCCGGCCGGTCGCGTTCCGGGCCGCCCGGTCACTCCGCCCCGGCGGGGCGGGCGTAGTGGAGGATGACCACCCCGCTGTCGAACGGGCGGGTGTCGACCAGGTCGAACCGGCGCGGGTCGAACCCCCGGTCGGCGAGCGGGATGCCGCTGCCGACCACGTACGGGTTGAGCTTGATGATCAGCTCGTCGACCTCGGGCAGGAGCTGGCCGGCGAGTTGGGCGCCCCCGCAGAGCCAGATGTCGCGGCCGGGTCGGCGCTTCAGCTCCCGGACGAAGTCCACCGGATCCGCGGAGACGATCTCCACCTCCGGCTCGGTGGCCGGCGGCAGGGTGCGGGAGAAGACGTACTGCTTCAGGTGCGCGTACGGGCTGGTGACGCCCATCTTCAGCGCCGGGTCGTAGGTGGCCCGGCCCATCACCACCGCGTCGAAGCGGCCCGTCGGCTCGTCGATGCCGAACTGCGGGTGGGCGAACGTCGGGAGGGTCTGGGACCAGTTGGCCGCGAGGTGGGCGGCCAGGTCGGGCTCCAGCGGGAAGAAGTCGTACGACCCGTCGGGGGCGGCGATGAAGCCGTCGAGGGTGCTGGCGACGTAGTACACGAGTTTGCGCAAACCGATCCCCAATCACTACTGGTGTCGTGGATGAAGTTACTACACGCGTAGTGGTTGTTGCTACGGTGTTCCCCGTGGCGAGAAACGTGGAACGACGGGCGGCCCTGGCCGACGCGGGGCTGCGGGTGCTGGCGGCGACCGGGGCACGCGGCCTCACCCACCGGGCGGTCGACGCCGAGGCGGGCGTGCCGACGGGGACCGCGTCCAACTACTTCCGCTCCCGGGACGCCCTGCTCGGCGCGCTCGGCGAGCGGATCATGGAGCGGTTCGCCCCCGACGAGCGGGTCCTGGCCGAACTGGGCGCCCGCGAGCCGTCCCTGGAGCTGTTCACGGACTACCTGCGCTACATCGTCGAGCGGACCACGCGGCAGCCCGACCTCACCCGGGCGCTGATCGAGCTGCGGCTGGAGGCGGCCCGCCGCCCCGACCTGGCCCGGATCCTCGGCGACACCCTGCGGCGCGGCTACCGCGACGACGTCGCGTTCCACCTCGCCGCCGGATTACCGGGTGGCGCGTTCGAGGTCGCTCTGCTGCACTACGCCGTGGACGGGCTGCTGCTCGATCTGCTCGGCACGTCCATCGAGGCGGGATTCGACCCCGACGACGTGGTCGTGGCGTTCGTGTCCCGGCTGGTCGGCGGTGTCGACCGGTGACTCCGGCAGAGGGAGGCGGCGTGGTGGAACTGGTGCCGATGACGGCCGAGGAGTTCGCGCGGGTGCGGGAGCCGCTCGTGCGCTCGTACGCCGAGGCGATGGTCACCGACCGCGGCCTGGCGCCGGCCGCGGCCCTGGAACGGGCCACCACCCAGCTGCGCGAACAGCTCCCCGACGGCGTCGACAGCGCCGGCACCCTGCTCCGCACGGCCCGGGTGGGCGACGTCGAGGTGGGGTGGATCTGGGTCGGCCTCCCCGGCGGCCCCGCCGGGCCCCACACCGCGTGGCTCAACAGCGTCGAGGTGCATCCCGGACACCGCAGACAGGGGTACGGGCGGCGGATGATCCAGCTCGTCGAGGCGGAACTCGCCGCCCTCGGGGTGCCCGAGCTGGGGCTGAACGTCTTCGGCTCCAACACCGGGGCGATCCGCCTCTACCACGACCTCGGCTACCGGGTGGCCGCCCAGCAGATGACGAAGCGGATCTCCCCGGCCGGCTGAGCCCGTCAGGAGTGTTCCCCGGCGCAACGGGAACCCCGCCTCGGACGCACCTGGGGAGGAGCGACGGATGAGGCATGGTGGCGGACTGACCATCGGTGTGCTCGGCTCGTACGGCGGTCGCAACCTCGGTGACGAGGCGATCCTCAGCGGTCTCCTGACCGACCTGCGCGAGCAGGAGCCGAACGGACGGATCATCGTCTTCTCCCGCAACCCCGAGCACACCCGCATCGCCCATCCCGACGTGGAGGCGGTGCCCTGGGAGGGGGTCAGCCGGACGGACTCGGCGCTCGTGCTGGCCCAGCTCGACGTGCTGATCCTCGGCGGCGGCGGCATCCTCTACGACCGGGAGGCCCGCCGCTACCTGCGGGTGGTCCGGGTCGCCCAGGAGCGGGGCCTGCCGCTGCTGACGTACGCGGTGGGGGTCGGGCCGCTCAGCGAGGACGTGGACACCGGCATGGTGCGGGAGACCCTGGCCAGCGCCACCCAGGTGACCGTACGGGACCAGGAGTCCCGGATGGTGTTGGAGGAGGCGGGGCTGCTCAACCCGATCACCGTCACCGCCGATCCCGCGTTCCTGATCGAGCCCGAGGACTTCCCGGCAGAGCTGCTCCGCGAGGAGGGGGTGCCGGCGGGCAAGCGGCTGGTCGGGATGAGCGTGCGGGAACCGGGCCGGGCCGCCGAGCGCCTCGACGTCGACGGCTACCACCGCCTGCTCGCCCAGATCGGCGACTTCCTGGTGCACCGGATCGACGCCTACGTGCTCTTCGTCCCGATGGAGCGCGACGACATCCGGCACTCGCACGGCGTGCTGTCGCACATGGTCGCCGCCGAGCGGGGCCGGATCCTGCACGGCACCTACTCGCCCCAGCAGGTGCTCGGGCTGATGCGCCACTTCGACCTGGCCGTGGGCATGCGGCTGCACTTCCTGATCTTCGCCGCGATGGCGGGCACGCCGTTCCTGCCCCTGCCGTACGCCGGCAAGGTCTTCGACCTCGCCCAGCGGCTCGGGGTGCCGGCGCTGCGCGGCGTGGAGCGGGAGGTCGAGGGCCCGCTGCTGGCCGAGGTCGACCGGCTCTGGGACGAGCGGGAGCAGCGGGCCGAGGCCACCGCCCGACGGGTGGCCGAGGTGTGCGACGAGGCCCGGGGAACCTCCCAGGTCACCCGCGCCGTGCTGGACAGCCTGCGCGCCCGCACCCTGGCCCCGGCGGTCTGACCCGCCGGCTCAGACCGCCGGCCCCCGCCAGCGGTAGCACCACCGGTCGGCGTCGGCGTCCACGGACTCCAGCTCGTAGATCTCCGCCTCGGCCAGCCCCTTCGCGCCGAGGTGGTGGTGGGTCAGCGGCGGGCGGCCGTTCGGGTCCAGCTCCACGGTGACGGTCTCGCCGTCGGCCACGCCACCGACCAGGGGGATCTCTGCCGTTGATGCCATGCGCCCATCCTGCCCCGCGCGGGAGGACCCCGCAGCGGATAGCGGGGCAGCGGGCCGGGGCGGCCCGGCACTAGGGTCGGTGGATGGCGGAGATGGCGATCGATCCCACGCTCGGCCCGGTGCTGGCGCGCACCGGCGACGAGCGGGCCGTGCTCGAATCGTTCCTCGACTTCCACCGGGGCGTGCTGCTGCGCAAGGTGCGCGGGCTCTCCGACGCCGACGCGGCCCGCCGGCTGGTGCCCTCGGCCACCACCGTCGCCGGCCTCGTCAGACACCTGACGCTTGTGGAGCGGAACTGGTTCCCGTGCCTGCTCGCCCCCGGCCCGGGCGACGTCTACCTCACCTCGGAGGAGGACGCGGCGGCGAGCTTCACGCTCACCGACGACGACACCGTCGAACGGCTCACCGCCGCGTACGAGCAGGCGTGCGCCCGGTCCCGGGAGGTCGCCGGCCGGTTCGACCTCGACCACGTCGTGCCGCACCCGCAGCTCGGTGAGGTCTCGCTGCGCTGGATCCTCGTGCACATGATCGAGGAGACCGCCCGGCACGTCGGGCACGCCGACATCCTCCGCGAGCTGACCGACGGCGCCACCGGCGCGCTCTGACCGCCGCCGGCCGGCGCGGCGACCCTGACCCGGGCGCGCCGCGCGCCGACGCACGGTGGGCTCAGCGACGCGGCAGCAGGTCGGGCGGATACTCCATGCCGTCGTGGGTGCAGGCCGCCGCGGCGACCCGGGCCGCGTACGCCGCCGCGTCGGTCAGCGCCGCGCCGCGCAGCCGGGCGGCGATCACGCCCGCCGCGAAGGCGTCCCCCGCGCCGTTGGTGTCGACGACCGGTGCGGGCGGCGCGGCGGCGGGCACCGCCGTCGGGTCGCCCGTGCCGGTGTGCAGCTCGGCGCCGTCCGCCCCCCGGGTCACCAGCACCGTGCGGGGCGCCAGCGCGGCGGCGAGCGCGCCGGCCCCCGCGCCCAGCCGGACCCCGCTGACGAAGACCAGGTCGGCCACCTCGGCGAAGGGCCGGTGGTAGGCGTTCGCGCCGTCCCAGTCGTGCAGGTCGGTGGAGAGGACGGCCCCGCCGGCCAGCCCCGCGCGCAGGACGGGCAGCAGGGGAAGCGTCCAATCCATGATCGACAGGTGTACGTGGGCCGCCTGCCGGACCAGCGCGGTCACCTCGGCCGCCGGGAACGGGGCCGGCCCGTGCCAGGGGCGCGGGTCGTAGAGCGACATCCGCCGGCCGGCCGGGTCGACCATGTTCACCGACCGCCGGGTGCCGGCCGGGGCGTCGCCCAGCACCGCGTGCACGCCGGTGCGGGCCAGCGCGGCGCGGACCACGTCGCCGGCCGGGTCGACACCGATGACGTCGACCACCGCCACCCGGAGCCCGAGCGCGTGCGCGGCGAGCGCCACCCCGGCGCCGGTGTTGCCGATCCGCAGGTCGATCGGGTCGACGGTGACGGAGTCGGCGGCCGGCAGCGGGATCGCGGGCACCCGTACCCGCACGTCGACGCCGAGACCGCCGATCACGAGGAGGTCGTACACGCGCCAGACCCTATTCCCGCCGCCCGGCGGCCGCGGGGCCAGGGCCGCCCGCCGCCGGCTCGTCCGGACGGCCGACGGTGTGCTGGCCGGGGCCGTCGGCCCGGACCGATATCCTCGCCGGGGTCGTCGCGAGGAGGGGGACGCGTGCTGGTCGTCCACGGGGTCTGGCGGTCCGGCGTGGGGCTCGCCGTCTGGGCCGAGGACAGCGCGCTGCCGGCCCACGCGCCGCGCCGCCCGGGCCGGGCGCCCCGGGAACGGCCGCACCCGTTCGCCGCCGACCAGGCCGCGCTCGTCGCCGCGCTGGCCGCGGCAGCCGAGCCGGCCCACCTCGGCACCGCCCTGCTCACCCTTCCCACCCGGGCCGGCGCACCGCTGGACTCCCCGGAACTCGTCCGCGCCGACGTCGCGGGGGCGGTCCGCGGGCCGGTCACCCTCGCCGGCTGGCGGGTGCCCGTCCTCTGGTACGCCCCCGACGCCGCCCTGGCCCTGCTGCGCGGCGTCGACGCGGTGGCCGCCGTGCCGGGCGCGACCCTGCGCCACCTCGCCGAACTGGCCGACTTCGCGGTCGACCTGGCGGCCCGGGGCCGGGTCCTGCCCGGCCTCGCCGAGGCGCCCCCGGCGGCTCGCTCCCGGGCGGCCAGCGGCGGCTGCGCGGCTTCTCCGGCTCCGGGCCGGACCCGCGCGGGCGGGGAGCGGGCGGAGGCCGGCGCCCGGGCGGTCTGGCGACCGCTGCTGACCGGCACGGACGCCGCCTGGGCCCGGGCGCTGGCGCTGGCCCTGCCCCCGGCCGCCCGCGCCGCCACCGGGCCGGACGCGCCGGGCGACCCCGGTGCCGCCGCCGGGGCGGACACCCCGTCCGGGTCGGTCGCCGCTCGGCGCGCGCGACCCGGCCCGCCCGCCGGGCGCCACCGGCCCGCGCCGGCCGCCGTCGACGCGCCGGGCGCGCTGGTCGCCGACGCGCTCGACGCGCTCACCGACGCCGCCGTCCGGGCGGCCCTGGCCGAGACCGCGCTGGCCCGGGGTGTACGCCCGAACGGCGCGGTGCCGGCCTGGCTGGCCGCGCTCACCGGGCCGGTGCGGGAGTTCGCCGCCGACCCGGCCGCGCTGGACACCCTCCGCGCCGAACTGGACGCCTGGCAGCGCGACGCGGCCGGCGGCGCCGTGCGGGCCAGCTTCCGCCTGGTCGAGCCGCCGGCCGAGGAGCTCACCGAGGCGGTGGTCGTGGTGCCCGCCGACCCGGCGGCGACGGCGCGGCCGGCCGGGCGGTGGCGCATCGAGTTCGGGCTCCAGGCGGCGGACGAGCCGAGCCTGCACGTGGACGCCGGGCAGGTCTGGCGGGCGCCGGCCAGCGTCGCCGGGCTGGCCGGCCGCGGCGACGACCCGCAGGAGACCCTGCTCGCCGAGCTGGGGCGCGCCAGCCGGCTCTGGCCCGAGCTGGACGACGCCCTGCGTACGGCCACGCCGGAGGCTTTGGAGCTGGACGTCGAGGGGGCGCACCGGTTCCTCCGCGAGGGCGCGCCGGTGCTGCACGCCGCCGGGTTCGCCGTGCTGCTGCCGTCCTGGTGGCGACGCCCGTCGTCCCGGCTCGGCGCCCGGTTGCAGGCCCGCAGCCGGACCGCCCCGGGCACGGTCGCCGCCACCGTCGGGGGCGTCGGGCTGGACGCCCTCGTCGACTACCGCTGGGAGGTGTCCCTCGGCGACCAGCCGCTCACGGCCGAGGAGCTGGCGTCGCTGGCCGCGCTGAAGACCCCGCTGGTGCGGCTGCGCGGGCAGTGGGTGGAGCTGGACCCGAAGCGGCTCGCCGCCGGCCTGCGGCTGCTCCGGTCCTCCGGCGAGCTGACCGTCGCCGACCTGCTCCGGCTCGGCCTGACCGACGCCGAGCAGCCGGACGCGCTGCCGGTGCTGGAGGTCAGCGCCGACGGCGCGCTGGGCGACCTGCTCGCCGGGGCGGTGGAGCGCCGGCTCGCCCCGCTGGACCCGCCGCCGGGCTTCCACGGCACGCTGCGGCCGTACCAGCGGCGGGGGCTGGCCTGGCTGGCGTTCCTCCAGTCGCTGGGGCTCGGCGCGGTGCTCGCCGACGACATGGGGCTGGGCAAGACGGTGCAGCTGCTCGCCCTGCTCGCCGGGGACCCGCCGGACGCCGGCCCGACCCTGCTGGTCTGCCCGATGTCGCTGGTGGGCAACTGGCAGCGCGAGGCGGCGCGGTTCACGCCGGGGCTGCGCGTACACGTGCACCACGGCGCGGAGCGGGCGCGTGGCGAGGCGTTCGGCGCGGCCGTGCACGACGCGGACCTGGTCCTCACCACCTACTCGGTCGCGGCCCGCGACGCGGTCGAGCTGGCCGGGATCGACTGGCGGCGGGTGGTGGTCGACGAGGCCCAGGCCATCAAGAACGCCGCCACCCGGCAGGCCGAGGCGGTCCGCGCGCTGCCCGCCCGGCACCGGATCGCCGTCACCGGCACGCCCGTGGAGAACCGGCTGGCGGACCTCTGGTCGATCATGCAGTTCGCCAACCCCGGCCTGCTCGGGCCGGCGGCGACCTTCCGCAAGAAGTACGCCGAGCCGATCGAGCGGCACGGCGACGCCGAGACGGCCGAGCGGCTGCGCCGGATCACCGGCCCGTTCGTGCTGCGCCGGCTCAAGACCGACTCCTCGATCATCTCCGACCTGCCGGAGAAGCTGGAGATGGAGGTGCTCTGCAACCTCACCGCCGAGCAGGCCTCGCTCTACCGGGCGATCGTCGACGACATGATGGCGCGGATCGAGTCCAGCGACGGCATCGAGCGCCGCGGGCTGGTGCTCGCCGCCATGACCCGGCTCAAGCAGGTCTGCAACCACCCCGCGCAACTGCTGCGCGACGGCTCGGCGCTGCCCGGCCGCTCCGGCAAGCTGGCCCGCCTCGAGGAGATCCTGGACGAGGTCCTCGCGGCGGGGGAGCGGGCCCTGCTCTTCACCCAGTACGCCGAGTTCGGCGGCATGCTGCGCGGGCACCTGTCGGCCCGCTTCGGCCGGGAGGTGCTCTTCCTGCACGGCGGCGTCGGCAAGGCCGACCGGGACGCCATGGTGACCCGGTTCCAGTCCCCGGGGGGACCGGCGATCTTCGTCCTGTCGCTCAAGGCCGGCGGCACCGGGCTCACCCTCACCGAGGCCAACCACGTGGTGCACGTCGACCGGTGGTGGAACCCCGCCGTCGAGGACCAGGCCACCGACCGGGCGTTCCGCATCGGCCAGCGGCGCCGGGTGCAGGTCCGCAAGTTCGTCTGCGCCGGCACGGTGGAGGAGAAGGTGGCGGCGCTGATCGCCGACAAGCGTAGCCTCGCCGCCTCGGTCGTCGGCACCGGCGAGCAGTGGGTCACCGAGCTGTCCACGACGCAGCTGCGCGAGCTGTTCACCCTGGAAGCCGGGGCGGTGGTGGAGTGAGCGGGCAGGCGCAGGGCGACGGCGGCGGCAACGGCCGGTTCGCCGACTACGGCCGGCCGCGCCGGGTCGACGGCGGGCTGCGGGCCCGCAGCACCCGGGGTGCCATCGGCCGGTCCTGGTGGTCCCAACGCTTCCTGGAGGTGTTGGAGTCGTTCGCCCTCGGCACCCGGCTGACCCGTGGCCGCTCGTACGCGCGGGCCGGACAGGTGGTCCGCCTGGAGGTCGCCCCGGGCACCGTCGGCGCCGTCGTGCAGGGCTCCCGCGCGCAGCCGTACGAGGTGAGCATCGCGCTGCCGCCGTTCCCGGAGGCGATCTGGGCCCGCGTGGAGGCGGAGCTGGCCGCCCAGGCGTTCTTCAGCGCCCGGCTGCTCGCCGGCGACCTGCCCCCGGAACTGGAGGAGCTGTTCGGGGCCGCCGGTGCCCCGCTCTTCCCCGCCGGCGTGGCGGAGCTGCGTCAGCGGTGCAGCTGCCCCGACTTCGCCGTTCCCTGCAAGCACCTCGCGGCCACGTTCTACCTGCTCGCGGAGGCGTTCGACGCCGACCCGTTCCAGTTGCTGCACTGGCGGGGCCGGAGCCGGACGCAGCTGCTCGACCGGCTGCGCGTCCTGCGGGCCGACGCCGACGACCAGCCGGCCGCACCGTCCACGCTGGGCGGTGCGGTGGCGCCGACGGCGGAGTCCACGCGGGACGGCGGTGTACCGGGTGCCGGGCGGGACGCCGTGGCCGTCCCGCCGGTCGGGGCGTCGCGGGCGCTCGCCGGCCTGCCGCCGGCGCCGCTGGCCGAGGCGGTCGACCGGTTCTGGCTGCCGCCGGTCCCGTTGCCCGACCGGCCACCCAGCCTGTCGACCGGACCGGACCTGCTGCTGCGGCAGCTCGGCGCGCCGGCCCCCGCCATCGGTGGGCCCGGTCTCCTGGAGCGGCTGCGGCGGGCGTACCGGCTCCTCGGCGGGTGAGAGCGCCGGCGGAACGGTACGCGGCCCCGGGTCACAGCCAGCGGCGGCGGAACCGCCACATGAATGCGGCGTTGGCCACCAGGACCACCGCGCAGACGGCCCCGGCCAGTCGCCCGGCCAGCACGGTCATCGCCGGCAGCGAGGCCCACAGCACGATCGTCAACAGCATCAGCCAGCGGCCGCGACGGGCCCGGGCCCGGTTGTCGAGCCGGGCGAAGAACGCCGGATCGCTCTCCCGGAGCTGACGGGTGATCTGCTCGAACCTGCGCTGATCCTCTTTGCTGAGCATGTGCCTTCCCCTCACGTGTTCAGCGGTTCGGCGGCATACCCGCTGCGGCGGCGGCTCACGCTCCCGTCCTGCTGCTACTTTGCCGCCCCGCCCGGCCCACGCCCGTCCGGCCGCGCCCCGGCTCTCCGGGTGCGCGGGGGAGCGCCTCAGCGCAGGCTTAGCCGCACCTTAAATTTGCCTGTGGCGATGAAAGGGGCCTCCCGCGCCGGGTCGGCCGCGATGGCCGGATCCGGCCCGTGCCGTGCCGCGTACGCCCTGCTCGCGAGGTCCGTGCCGGACCGCGCCGGGTTCCGGTGTCGCCGACCCGCGCTGAGCGGCGCCTTAAGTGCCGTCCTGGGGGCTTCCGGTGCTGCTTGAAGGCACCTGAACGCTTGATTACCTTCCGGTGACAACCCCCTCAGGCACCAGTCGCCGCACCTGCCCCCGTGCCCGGTGCCAGTCGTCGCGGCGCAGCAGAAACGGATTGGTACATGGCCGACCAGAATGTGCCACCACGGCGACCGCGGGACGATCGCGGATGGGACGGGCGTCAGTACCCCGCCGCCGGCGACGGTCACCGCGACACCTACGCCCCCACCCCCCACGGCCACGACGCGCGCGCCCCGCACCAGGGCGCACACCCCGGAGACACGCAGGGCCAGTACGCGCACGCCGGGCACCCGGCCGCGCGCGGACCACAGTGGGTCGGCCCGGAGGGCTTCGCGCGGCAGGCCGCCGCTCCGTCGGCCGGCCCGGGACTGCCCAACCTGGACGACGGCGACGAGCCGGGCCCCAAGGTCGGCCGGCGCAAGGCCCTCGTGGCCCTCGGCGGCACCGCGGCCGTGGTCGCCGGTGGCGCCGCCCTGGCGATGACCCCGCAGATCCGCAGCCTCCTCGGCGACGAGGCGGTGGCCGGCGACGCCACCGGCACCACGGTCACCGACGGCACCCCCGCCCGGCCGAGCGGCCAGCAGCCGAGCACGGTGCGCACCTACACCGAGCAGAACGAGAGCTACATGGGCTCCCGGGCCGGCGAGGCGCTGAAGAAGAACGCGCCGGCCGGCGGCCGGACCTTCTCCGGGCCGGCCGCCGCCGCCGCGGAGACCAAGGTGACCGTCAAGACGGTGCTCGCCAAGGACCCGATCCTGCACCTGGCCCGGCGGGCCACCTTCGGCGCCACCGGGCAGGTCCTCGCCGACATCAGGGAGCGGGGCATCGACGGCTGGCTGCGCTGGCAGCTCGACCCCGACAAGATCGCCCCGACGAAGGCCGAGCTGAAGCTCGCCGACCTGCCGACGCTGAAGCTGGGCACCGCGCAGCTGCGCGAGCAGCGCGAGCAGCTCAACGAGCGTGGCGCGCAGCCGGAGAAGGAGATGGTGGACGCCACCATCGCCCGGCAGATCTGGTCGCAGCGGCAGCTGTTCGAGGTCATGGTCGACTTCTGGAACGACTTCCTGCACGTCGCCGCGGACTTCGACGGGGGCGAGGTCTACCGCGCGTCCTTCGACCGGGACGTCGTGCGGGCGCACGCCCTCGGCAGCTACCCCGAGATGCTGCTCGCCGCGAACCGGCACCCGGCGCTGCTGCTCTACCTCAACCAGAACGACTCCCGCGCCGACGCGGTCAACGAGAACCTGGCCCGCGAGAACCTGGAGCTGTACTCGGTCGGCGTCGACGGCGGCTACACCGAGAAGGACGTCCGGCAGGCGGCCCTGCTCCAGACCGGCCGGGGCGTCAACGACGGGAAGTACGTGTTCCGCCCCGAGCGGCACTACGTCGGCAAGGTGAAGGTGCTCGGCTTCACCCACGCGAACGCCTCGAAGGACCCGAAGAAGGCCGAGGCGGCCATCGACGCGTACATCACGTACATCGCGCTGCACCCGTCCACCGCTAAGTACGTGGCGCAGAGCCTGGCCACCCGGTTCGTCTCGGACACCCCGCCGAAGTCCCTCGTGGAGCGGCTGGCGAAGTCGTACAGCCTGAACAAGGGCATGATCAAGCCGGTGCTGATGACGCTGTTCAGCTCCTCGGAGTTCTGGGCGGCGGTGGGCCAGAAGGTGCGCCGGCCGATGGAGTACCTGGTCGCCACGTACCGGGCCCTGGGGGTGTCCCCGGAGGCGTCGCCGAAGCACGACAACGGCGACAACAAGCGCACCCCGTACGCCCGGGGGCTGCGGCAGATCCACGACAGGATGCGCGAGCTGGGCCAGTACCCGATGGGCCAGCCCACCCCCGACGGCTACCCGGACGTCTATGTGGCCTGGACCTCCGCCGGCACCATGGTCCACGGCTGGAACGAGGCGGGCGAGCTGCTCGCCGGCCGACGCACCGTCTTCACCTACACGCCGCCGGAGAAGCTGGTGGCCCGGCCACCGGCCACCGGCGGGGCGTACGTGGACGCGCTGGCCCTGCGGCTGGTGGGTCAGAAGCTGAGCGCCAGGGAACGGTCCCTGATCCTCGGCGTGGCCGGCGTGGCTGCCGGCGACAAGGTCGACGCCACGTTCGACGGGGCCGTCACCGCCGTAGCGCGGGCGATCCTCGCTTCCCCCCAGCACCACCTCCGGTGAGGCACCCGATGGAGAAGACTGTGCACACGTTCCCCCTGCACCCCGAATGCCCCGACCTGCGGCGGCTGGCCAACGACCCGGCCGAGGCGCTGCTGCGGGCGGAGGCCGACATCGTCGCCGCCGAGAACGCCGCCGAGGCCGACCGCTACCGGCGGCTGGAGGACCTCGAGGAGGCCCAGCAGGACGGTCGGGGCGTGACCCGGCGGACGTTCGTGGCCGGCGCCGCGGCCACCGCCACCGCCCTCGCGACCGCCCAGTTCGTCACCACCTCGGCCTCGTTCGCCGCCACCAAGACCGGCACCCTGATCCACGTCTTCCTCTACGGCGGGCTGGACGGGCTGAGCCTGGTGGCCCCGGCGGACGACCCGGTGCTCGCCAAGGCCCGCCCCGACCTGCTGCTCGGCGACGACTCCCTGGCCGTGGGCCGCGGCTTCAAGCTGACCAGCGCGTTCAAGCCGCTGGAGAAGTGGCTGAAGAGCGGCAACCTCGGCTTCGTCCCGGCGGTCTCCGACGAGCGGCTCTCGCGCAGCCACTTCCAGGCCGCGGACGCCTGCAACCTCGGCGGCCTGCCCGGCGAGACCGGCGGCCGGGGCTGGCTGGACAGCCTGGTCGACGCGCTCGGCACGGGCACCGCGTTCCGCAGCGTCGGCATCGGCAGCACCCTGCCCCGCTCGCTGGTCGGCAACAACGGCGCGCTCTCCCTCAACAACGTCGGCTCGCTGCGGCTCAACGGCGACGACCGGTACCGGGCCGCGACCGAGAAGGCGATCAAGGGGCTCTTCACCGGGATCAACCACCCCGTGCAGGACGCCGTGCAGGACGGCCTCGGCGCGCTGGCCACCGCGCAGCGCCTCGCCGCGAAGCCGTACCAGGCGGCCGAGGGCGTCGAGTACAAGGGCGTCGGCAACGCGTTCCAGCAGCTCGCCCAGCTCATCAAGGGCGGGGCGAACGTCCGGGTCGCCACCGTCGGGATGGGCGGCTACGACACCCACGAGAACCAGGGCACCCGCGACGGCGGTCAGCTGCACCGGCGGCTCAACGAGCTGGCCAGCGCCATGGCGGCGTTCTTCACCGACCTGGGGGAGAAGTCCGCCGACGTGACCATCATGGTCTCCAGCGAGTTCGGCCGGCGGGTCGCCTCCAACGGCGGCGGCACCGACCACGGCCACGGCGGGGTGGTCACCGTGCTCTCCGGCCGCAAGCTCGCCGGCTCGCTGCTGGGCACCTGGAACGGGCTGGCCGACCTGGACTCCGGCGACGTGCCCGAGTACAACAACATGTTCAACGTCTACGGGGCCGTCGCGCAGGGCCGCTTCGGGCTCACCAACGCGGAGGTGGACAAGATCTTCCCCCGGCAGAAGTACCGCCCGATGAAGCTGTACGCGTGACGTACCCGCGCACCCACGCCGCCGGCCGCCGCACCGGGACGACGCGCAGAGCTGTCGTACGAGCGGGAGGTCCACCGTCTGCACCGACCGGGGCGGGTCCAGCTCCAGCCACACCCCGCCGGGTGCCCCGCC
>NZ_JBEZEV010000078.1:0-33982 GCF_040649055.1 Micromonospora sp. NPDC049060 | reverse complement strand
CGGGGTGGGCCCCCCCCCCCGCGGGGGGGGGGGGGGGGGGGGGGGGGGGGCCCCCCCGGGGGGCGGCGCCGGGGGGGTGTAGGGGGCGGGGGCGGGCCCCCAGCCGGGGTGCGGTTAGCGGCGGGGGCCCAGGGCGGCGTTGACGGCGCTGGCCAGGGCGGCCACGACGAGGCCGACCGAGGGGCGGACCACGGAGTCGTCCAGGCTGACGGTGCCGGAGAAGCCGGAGCCGCCGGCGATCTCCTCCAGCCGCTGCCGGGCCTCCCGGGCCGCGTCACCGCTCAGGCCGAGCGCCGGTTCCATCCGCAGCACCGCCACCAGGGTGGCCAGGGCCGCCGTCCGCTCGTCGGGCAGCTCGCCGCTGGCCAGCGCCTCGGCGAGCCGGCGTCGGGTGTCCGCCTCGACGGCCGGGTCCACCGTCGGGTAGCGGTGCACGTGGATGAAGCCCAGCTCGGTCTCGTCGACGTCACGGACCACGCCCTGGGCGCACAGGTCGCCGAGGATCTTGTCGCGCAGGCCGTGCCGCAGCCGCTGCACCCATGACGAGGGGCTGTGCGGCGTGTCGGCGGCCATGCGGGCGAGGACCCCGTCGACGAGCGGCTCGCCGGTGGGCGTCGGGTCGACCACCGTCAGGGACCCCTCGGAGTACACGATCCGCCCGGCCAGGGCCAGTTCGATCAGCACCGCGGCGGCCATCCCCAGGTCGAGGCTGATCCGCGGCATGGTCGCCTTGCCGGTCTCGTCGTCGTACGCGAGGAGAAGCAGCTCTTCGGCGAGAGCAACACCAGTCATGGCCGGACACGCTAGCGGGTGCGGGCACCACCGCGCACCAACTCGACGTCGATGGCGTGCCGCCGCACCCGGGCTCCGCACCCGTCCGGCGCGCGCCGGGGCGGTCGGGCCCCGTGTCCCGACCGTTCCGGCGCGCGCCGGACGGTGGTCAGCTCAGCGTGTCGGTGCGCCGGGCGTCGAGCAGGAGCTCGTAGTGCAGCACGCGGCGCTTCGGGGCCGTCTCCAGATATTCGAACGCGAGCATTTCACCGGTCGCCGGGTGGAAGACCAGCAGCATCTGCGCCCGCTGCAGAGGCTGCCCGGCCGGTGGTACGAGGTCGGCGGTGACGGCCACGCCCTGGCGGCCGGCCCGGTCGACGACCCGGCCGCGCCACTCGAAGCCGGGCTTCCCGGCCAGGATGGTGAGCAGGTCGGCCCGGGTCCGCCGCGGCACCAGGTAGCTGCTGTACAGGTGGTACACGCGCATCGCCAGCTCGCCCGCCGGCTTTCTGGTGCCGAGCCAGCGCTCGAGTTCCGCCCGGTCGGCCGGCAGCCGGCGGCTCACCGGGTCCGGTGGGATCTCCCGGATCCCGCGCGGCGGCCTGCTGGCCGAGGGGTCGGCCGCCGTCGACCGTAGCCGGGTCGACCAGTACTCGCGGGACGCCTCGTCGGGGTACTCGGCACCCAGGGGCTCGACGTCCTGCCAGCGGCGACCGTCGTCCGCCGCCCACTCGCGGCGTTCGTGCACGAAGCTCATCATGTGCCCCTCGGGCGACATCGACGTCGGGCTGCCCCAGGACTTGCCGTGCCGGTAGGCGTAGCGGCCGGCGGTGCTGTCGGGCGGGGCGTCCACCAGGCGGGCGGCGAGCGCCCGCAGGTGCCGATCGGCCGGTTCGCCCGCGACGACCTCGTAGGCCACCGGCTTGAGCACGGTGCCGGCGACCGGCTGCGCCGGCTCCGGCGGGATGGCCGTCCCGTCCCGCAGCACCTGGGCCACCCCGGCGGAGCCGAGCACCGCCAGCGTGGCGACCGCGCCGACGAACACGGTGCGCCGGGACGCGCCCCGGCGTACCGGCCCGGCCGGGGTCGCGGTCGCGTCCTGCGCGCGGAGGATCAGGTCGTGGGCGGTGCGGGGCGACGGGGGTACGACGACGTCGCGCGCCGGGTCGGCCGGGCCCAGGAGCTCCCGGACCCGCTGCGTGGTGTGCATGGTGCTCCTCTCAGACGTGGGCGGACGCCGGGCGGGTGCCGCGGGCGGGGGTGGGCGTGGTCAGTGCGGAGCGCAGTCGACGCCGGGCCCGGAAGAGCCGCACGGCGGCGGCGGACCGGGTGCAGCCCAGGGCGACGGCGGCGTCGCCGACGCTCAGGTCCTCCCAGCCGACCAGCCGGAGGATCTCCTGGTCGGCCTCGGGGAGCGCGCGCAGCGCCCGGTGCAGGTCGAGCACCGGCGCGACGGCGTCGGGCTCGACGATCCGTGCCGGCACGTGATCCGCCTCGGCGAGCGGGAGCAGGCTGGGTCCGCCCTGCCGGGACCGCCACCGGTTCGCCACCACGTGCCGCGCCACGGCGTAGAGCCAGGGCAGGGCGTGTTCGGGCACCTCGCCGCGCCGTCGCCAGACGACGACGAAGACGTCCTGGGCGAGTTCGGCCGCCGCGTCAGCGTCGGGCAGCCGACGCAGGCCGTATCGGACGATGTCCGGGTAGTGCGCGGCGTAGAGGCTGGTGAACCAGTCCTCGCCCCGCTCACCCACGGGTTTCATCAGGGATCTCCCGACCGCAGTTCCTGACAGGGACACCAGGTATGTGTCGCGGACGGGTCGGATCGTTACCGGCGACCGGGCGCGGGATCTCCGGCCGGTGCGGGCGGCCTGCCGGCCGGAGCGGAAGAGCCCCGGTTGCGAACGGCCTCCCGCAACTCGGCGGGAGGCCGTGACGTGCCGGTGCCGACCTCAGAAGCGGGGCATGCCACCGAACTGGCGGTCGCCGGCGTCGCCGAGCCCCGGCACGATGAACATGCGGTCGTTGAGCCCCTCGTCGATGGAGGCGGTGACCAGGCGCAGCGGCAGGCCGGAGCGCTCCAGCCGCTCGATGCCGACGGGCGCGGCGAGCACGCAGAGCACCGTGATGTCGGTGCACCCACGGTCGGCCAGCAGCCGGCAGCAGTGCTCCAGCGAGCCGCCGGTGGCGAGCATCGGGTCGAGCACCAGCACCGGCAGGCCGCTGAGGTCGCGCGGCAGCGACTCCATGTAGGCGCGCGGCTCGTACGTCTCCTCGTCGCGGGCCAGACCGACGAAGCCCATCGAGGATTCCGGCAGCAGGCCGAGCGCGGCGTCGGCCATGCCCAGGCCGGCCCGCAGCACCGGTACGAGCAGCGGCGGGTTGGCCAGCCGGGTGCCCTCGGTGCCGGTGACGGGGGTCTGCACCGGGTACTTCTCGACGGGGAAGGAGCGCGCGGCCTCGTACACCAGCATGGTGGTGAGTTCGTGCAGCGCCGCCCGGAACGAGGAGGAGTCGGTGCGCGCGTCCCGCATGGCGGTCAGCCGCGACTGGGCGAGCGGATGGTCAATGACGTGTACGTCCACGATCGCTCAACCTACCGGTCGCCCCGCTTCCGCACTGCGGGTGCGGCCGGACCGGCGACCTCGCTCACCACGCGCGCCCCGACGGCACCGTGACCAAGATCACTGTCGGGTCGGGTGCGTAGACTTCGGGGCATGACGGCGACAGCGACGTCGGCCCGGTCGGAGCTCTCCGAGTTGGGACGATCCGAGACCGCTCTGCGGACCTTCCTGCACGGCCTGCCCGGCGTGGACCAGGTCGGCGCGGAGCAGCGGGCGGCACAGCTCGGCACCCGCTCCATCAAGACCACCGCCAAGGCCCAGGCCATCGACCTGGCGATCCGGATGGTCGACCTGACCACCCTCGAAGGGGCGGACACCCCGGGCAAGGTGCGGGCCCTCGCGGCCAAGGCACTGCGCCCCGACCCGGCCGACCCGTCCTGCCCGCACGTGGGCGCGGTCTGCGTCTACCCGGCGATGGTCCCCCACGTGGCCGAGGTGCTGCGCGGCAGCGGCGTGCACCTGGCCAGCGTGGCGACCGCCTTCCCGTCGGGCCAGGCCCCGCTGGAGGTCAAGCTCGCCGACACCCGGGCCGCCGTGGCGGCCGGCGCCGACGAGATCGACATGGTGATCAACCGGGGCGCCTTCCTCGCCGGCCGCTACCAGGAGGTCTACGACGAGATCGTGGCCACCAAGGAGGCCTGCGGCGACGCGCACCTCAAGGTCATCCTGGAGACCGGCGAGCTGGCCACGTACGACAACGTGCGGCGCGCCTCCTGGCTGGCGATGCTGGCTGGCGGCGACTTCATCAAGACCTCCACCGGCAAGGTCCCGGTGGCGGCCACCCTGCCGGTGACCCTGGTCATGCTGGAGGCCGTCCGCGACTTCCGGGCCGCCACCGGCCGGCAGGTCGGTGTGAAGCCGGCCGGCGGCATCAAGACCACCAAGGACGCCATCAAGTACCTGGTGATGGTCAACGAGACCGTCGGCGCGGACTGGCTGGACCCGGACTGGTTCCGGTTCGGCGCCTCCAGCCTGCTCAACGACCTGCTCATGCAGCGCACCAAGCTGACGACCGGCACCTACTCCGGTCCCGACTACTTCACCCTGGACTGAGAGCCGATGTTCGAATACGCACCCGCCCCCGAGTCCCGCTCGGTGGTGGACCTGAAAGCCTCCTACGGGCTCTTCGTCGACGGGGAGTTCGTGGACCCCACCGACGGCGGCACGTTCAAGACGGTCAACCCGGCCTCCGAGGAGGTCCTCGCCGAGGTCGCCGAGGCCGGCGCGCAGGACGTGGACCGCGCCGTCCGCGCCGCCCGTCAGGCGTACGAGAAGGTCTGGGGCCCGATGCCGGGCCGGGACCGGGCGAAGTACCTCTTCCGGATCGCCCGGATCCTCCAGGAGCGCTCCCGCGAGCTGGCCGTGCTCGAGTCGCTCGACAACGGCAAGCCGATCAAGGAGTCGCGCGACGTCGACCTGCCCCTGGTCGCGGCGCACTTCTTCTACTACGCCGGCTGGGCCGACAAGCTGGAACACGCGGGCTTCGGCGCGAACCCGCGCCCGCTGGGCGTGGCCGCGCAGGTCATCCCGTGGAACTTCCCGCTGCTGATGCTGGCGTGGAAGATCGCCCCGGCGCTGGCCGCCGGCAACACGGTGGTGCTGAAGCCGGCCGAGACGACCCCGCTGACCGCGCTGCTCTTCGCCGAGATCTGCCAGCAGGCCGACCTGCCCGCCGGCGTGGTCAACATCGTCACGGGCGCCGGCGACACCGGCCGCGCGCTGGTCGAGCACCCGGGCGTGGACAAGGTCGCCTTCACCGGCTCGACCGAGGTGGGCCGGGCCATCGCCCGCGCCGTGGCCGGCACCCGCAAGAAGCTCACCCTGGAGCTGGGCGGCAAGGCGGCAAACATCGTCTTCGACGACGCCCCCGTCGACCAGGCCGTCGAGGGCATCGTCAACGGGATCTTCTTCAACCAGGGGCACGTCTGCTGCGCCGGCTCCCGGCTGCTGATCCAGGAGAACGTCGCCGACCGGGTGCTGGAGTCGCTGAAGCGGCGGATGGCCCAGCTGCGCGTCGGCGACCCGCTGGACAAGAACACCGACATCGGCGCGATCAACTCGGCCGCGCAGCTCGCGCGGATCCGGGAGCTCTCCGACGCCGGGTCCGCCGAGGGCGCCGAGCGCTGGTCGCCGCCGTGCGAGCTGCCGGAGCGCGGCTTCTGGTTCGCGCCGACGATCTTCACCGGGGTCACCCAGGCGCACCGGATCGCCCGCGAGGAGATCTTCGGCCCGGTGCTGTCCGTGCTGACGTTCCGCACCCCGGCCGAGGCCGTCGAGAAGGCCAACAACACGCCGTACGGGCTGTCGGCCGGGATCTGGACCGACAAGGGCTCCCGGATCCTGTGGATGGCCGACCGGCTGCGCGCCGGCGTCGTCTGGGCCAACACGTTCAACAAGTTCGACCCCACCTCGCCGTTCGGCGGCTACAAGGAGTCGGGCTACGGTCGCGAGGGCGGCCGGCACGGGCTGGAGGGTTACCTCAATGTCTGAGCGGGTCGCGGTACGCAAGACGTACAAGCTCTTCATCGGCGGGAAGTTCCCGCGCAGCGAGTCGGGACGGTCGTATCTCGTGCAGGACTCCAACGTGTCGCTCGCCTCCCGCAAGGACGCGCGGGACGCCGTGGTCGCCGCCCGCGCCGCCGTGAAGGGCTGGGCCGGGGCGACGGCGTACAACCGGGGTCAGATCCTCTACCGGGTCGCCGAGATGCTGGAGGGCCGGCGCGAGCAGTTCGTCGCCCTCGGCGTGCCCGGCGACGAGGTCGACGCGGCCGTGGACCGCTGGGTCTGGTACGCCGGCTGGTCCGACAAGCTCCCCCAGGTCTACGGCGGCGCCAACCCGGTCGCCGGGCCGTACTTCAACCTGTCGGCGCCCGAGCCGACCGGCGTGGTGGCCGTGGTCGCCCCCGAGTCCCCGGCGCTGCTCGGCCTGGTCAGCGTGATCGCCCCGGCGATCGTCACCGGCAACACGGTGGTCGTGGCGACCTCGCCGACGCAGCCCCTGGCGGCCGTGACCCTGGCGGAGGTGCTCGCCACCTCCGACCTGCCCGGCGGCGTGGTCAACCTGCTCACCGGCCGGATCGCCGAGACCGTGCCGGCGCTGGCCGCCCACATGGACGTCAACGCCATCGACCTGACCGGGGTGGCCGACGCCGAGCTGGCGACGGAGCTGGAGGTCAAGGCGGCGCAGAACCTCAAGCGGGTGCTCCGGCCGGCCCCGGCCGACCACGACTGGTCCGCCGACCCCGGCATCACCCGGATGACCACGCTGCTGGAGACGAAGACGGTCTGGCACCCCAAGGGGGTGTGACTGTTCTGTCCCGGGGTTTTCCGGGGGAGCCCCGCCCGCTCCGGGCGGTCAGGCTTGATCCCTGCGCGGGCGGGGCTCCCCCGGAAAACCGTTCGTGGACAGGTTCGTGGGAGAGCTCAGCTCTGGGGTGCTGCCTCGGGTGGGGTCAGCGGCTGGGGTGCTGCCGTGGGTGGGTGCTGTGGTGTGCGGGGCGGGGCGGGTCTACTACGGGGGGTAGGATTGCGGCGTGACTCGGCTTGGTGATCTCGAACGTGCGGTGATGGACGTCTTGTGGGACTCGGTCCCGGGCACGTCGGACGGGATCACCGTGCGCGAGGTGGCCGACGCGCTGGACGGCCGCGAGCTGGCGTACACGACGGTGATGACCGTGCTGGACCGGCTCGCCGGCAAGGGCATGGTGCAGCGCGAGCGGGAGGGGCGGGCCTGGCGTTACCGGGCCGCCGCCAGCCGCGAGGCGTACATCGCCCAGCTCATGCTCGACGCCCTCGACCTCGGCGGCAGCCGGGACGCCGCGCTGGTGCGCTTCGCCCGATCGGTGACCGGCACCGAGGCCGAGGTGCTGCGCGCCGCCCTCGGGGCCGAGGCCGAAGGCGCCGGGCACGACGGGAGCGCGCTGACCGACCGGGTCGAGGCGCCGTCGGTCGACGGCCTGCCGCCCCGGACCGGCAAGGCAGCGGACAGGTAGGGCGGCGGTCGTGGCGTACGCCCTGCACTTCGCCGCGTCGATGCTCGCCTGCTGGCTGACCGCGCAGGTGCTGTCCCGCTCCACCTGGACGTGGCGCAGTCCCCGGGTCGCGATCGTCTGCTGGCAGGCGGTCGGGCTGGCCCTCGGGCTCTCCGCCATGGGCGTGCCGATGGCGCTGGGCCTGTCCGCCTACGACCGCCCGACCGGCAGCGCGCTGGTCGCCCTCGCCACCGACCTCTCCCACGGCACCCTGCCCGTCGGGCTGGGCGCGCCGCACCTGGCCGCCGTCGGGGTGGGCTTCGGCATCGGCGCGGTGCTGCTGGCCACGACCGTCCGGAGCATCCACGGCACCGTACGCGCCCAGCGCCGGCACCGGGACCTGCTCGCCCTGGTCGCCCGCCGGGACCCGACGGTGCCCGGGGCGCTGGTGCTGGACCATCCGAGCGCGGCGGCGTACTGCCTGCCCGGGATGAAGCCCCGGGTGGTGGTCAGCGCGGGCACGCTCGACCTGCTGGACAGCGCCGAGTTGGCGGCCGTCCTCGCCCACGAGCGGGCGCACGCCCAGGAACGGCACGACCTGGTGCTGCTGCCGTTCACCGCGCTCAGCCGGGCGCTGCCCTGGTTCGCCTGGGTCCGCGAGGCGCACGACCGGGTCGCCCTGCTGGTAGAGATGCGGGCCGACGACAAGGCCCGGGAGGCGCACGCCGACGCCCCGCTGGCCGGTGCGCTGCGCCGGTTCGCCGCGGCCGGCAACCGGGTGACTCCGGCCGGCACGCTCGGGCTGGGCGACCGGGACCTCGACGTCCGGGTGCAGCGGCTCCTGGTCGCCGACCGGCCGCCCCGGCTGCTCGGGGCCGCCGCGCTGACCGTGGCGACAAACGTGGCCGCCCTGCCGGTCTCCCTCTTCCTGAGCTGACCGGGCCCCGGCCCGGCCCTGCGCCGCCCGCTTCCCTCGGCGGCACCCGGGGAGCGCCGACGTGCCCCCGCGCACGGTGGAGTTACCGCCGCGTGGATCGCCGCCGGACATGCTGGGACCGGACCGCCCGCGTACGCGAACCGCCCGGCGCCCCACCCTCCCCCACGGCTACTACAAATCGTCGTAGCATCGTCTACGACGGGCCATAGTAGCGATGCGTAGGCAATCTACGTGTAGGCTCGCTACGACAAGTGAGCCAACCGTACGGAGAGCCGGCCATGGACACCCTGCTCCTCGCCCGCCTGCAGTTCGCCACCACCACCTCGATCCACTTCCTCTTCGTGGCGGTGACCCTGGGCCTCGTGACCCTGCTGGTCGGCCTCCAGACCGCCTCGGTGATCACCAACAAGCCGGTCTACGAACGGCTGACCCGCTACTGGGGCCAGCTCTACGTGATCAACTACGTGCTCGGCATCGCCACCGGCATCGTGATGGAATTCCAGTTCGGGCTGAACTGGAGCGGGCTGTCGCGCTACGTCGGCAACGTCTTCGGCGCGCCGCTGGCCATCGAGACGCTTGTCGCGTTCTTCCTGGAGTCGACGTTCCTCGGCATGTGGATCTTCGGCTGGCACCGGCTGCGCCGGGGCGTGCACCTCGCCCTGCTCTGGGGCGTCGCGATCACCGCGTACGCCTCGGCGTTCTGGATCATGGTGGCGAACTCCTGGTTGCAGAACCCGGTCGGCTACGAGGTACGCGACGGGGTCGCGCACCTCACCAACTTCTCCGCGCTGCTGGACAACCCCACCTTCCGGATGGCCCTCGGGCACGTCGTCACGGCGGCGCTGCTGGTCGGCGGGATGCTGATGGCGGCGGTCAGCGCGTGGCACCTCCTCCGGCGCACCGACGACTTCGCGCTGCACCGCAAAGGGCTGCGGATCGGCCTGATCACCTCGGCAGTGGCGATCTTCTTCGTGCAGGGCTTCGGCTTCGCCCAGTTCTTCGCGATCAGCGACGTGCAGCACACCAAGTTCGGCGACGACCCCGCCGCCGCACCGCTGATCGCCGAATGGACGGCCCGGTTCGGCCCCGGCGACTACACGCCGCCGGCCCTCGCCGACGTCGGCCTCGGCTTCATGATCCTGATCGGTTTCACCCTCGGCCTGCTCTGGCTGCTGCTCCCGCTGCTGTGGCGGGACTGGATCATCCGGCTGCGCGTACCGCTGCGGATCCTCCAGTTCGCCCTGCCGCTGCCGTTCGTCGCGGTCATCCTCGGCTGGATCGCCCGCGAGGTCGGCCGCCAGCCCTGGGCCGCGTACGGGCTCCTGCCCGTGGACCAGGCGGTGTCGCCGGTCAGCCCCTGGCTGATGCTCACCTCGCTGATCGGCTTCAGCCTGCTGCTCGGCGCGCTCGCCGTCACCAACTGGGTGCTGCTGGCCCGGCACGCCGCCCGGGGCGCGCACGACCCGGCCCTGGGCCGGCAACCGGACCAGCCGCCGGCCGACCCCCACCCCGAGCCCGCCTTCGCCTGAGGAGACGACAGTGGAACTCGCCTGGTACGCCCTGCTCGGGCTCTTCTTCGCCGTCTACCTGGTGCTCGGCGGCTACGACTACGGCGTCGGCCTGCTGCTCGCCCGGGACACCGACCCCGCCCGCCGCCGCGCCGCGCTCAACGCGGTCGGCCCGTTCTTCCTCGGCAACGAGGTCTGGCTGGTGGCCGCCGTCGGCATCCTGTTCGGCGCCTTCCCCGTGCTGGAGGGGGAACTGCTCTCCGGCTTCTACCCGGCGGTGCTCGCCGCGTTGACCGGGGTGATCCTGGTGACCGCCGGTGTGCAGTTGCGCAGCCGCCCCGACGGGCAGCGGGCCCGCACCTGGTGGGACCGGATCGTGGTCGTCGGCAGCGTGCTCGCCGCGCTCGGCTGGGGTGCCGTGCTGGCCGGGCTGCTCCAGGGCGTACCGCTGCACGCCGACGGCCACGTCGCCGGGGTGACCCACCTCTTCACCCCGTTCGTGGCCGCCGCCGGGCTCGCCGTCGTCGCGCTGGTCGCGCTGCACGGTGCGACCTTCCTCACGCTCCGGCTGCCCGCCGCCGACGCCGCGCCGATCGGGCGACTGGCCGCCCGGCTCGTCCCGGTGGCGCTCACCACCGTCGGCGCGGCCACCGCCCTCGGCCTGCTCTCCGCCGACGTACGCGCCGCCGCACGGCAGCCGGTGGTGGGCGTACTGCTGCTGTCGTTGCTGGTCGCGGCGCTGCTGACGGCCCGGACGGCGCTCGCCCGGCGGCGGCCGGGGCTGGCCTTCGCCGCCACCTGCGCGTCCCTGGCGCTGCCGGTGGCGCTGGCCGGCGCGACCATCTGGCCCTACGCGCTCGTCTCCACGGTCGACCCGGGCGCGTCACTGACCGTGGCCGACGCGGCGGCCAGCACCCCCACGTTGCGGCTGCTGAGCTGGGTGACGCTGCCGCTCCTGCCGGCCCTACTAGGCTTTCAGGCGATGTGCTGGTGGGTGTTCCGGGGACGGACCGACGGCAGGGCACCGGTGTACTGGTGAACCGCCGTCCCTTCGACCCGCGTCTGCTGCGCCGGGTCCCGGGGGCCCGGCGCGACCTCGCCGTGCTCGCGCTGCTCGGCGTGCTGGCCGCGGGGCTGGTCGTCGCGCAGGCCACGGCGCTGGCCGCGCTGCTGGCGACCGCGTTCGAAGGGCGGCTCGACCGGCCCGCGCTGGCCGGCTTCGCCACCGCGGTGGCCGCCCGCTCGCTGCTGGTCTGGGCGCAGGGCACGGTGTCGGCGCGGGTCGCGGCGACGGTCAAGGCGGCGCTGCGGGCCGACCTGCTCGGGGCGGTCGGGCGGCACGGCCCCGGCTGGGTCGCGGGACAGCGCGCCGGGCAGCTCGCCACGCTGACCGGGCGCGGGCTGGACGCGCTCGACGCGTACTTCACCGGCTACCTGCCGCAGCTGGTGCTCAGCGTCACCGTGCCGCTCGCCGTACTGGCCCGGATCCTCCTCGCCGACTGGAGCTCGGCACTGATCATCGCGGTGACGCTGCCGCTGATCCCGATCTTCGGCGCGCTGCTCGGCTGGCAGGCGCAGGCCGCCACCGAGCGGCAGTGGCGGCGGCTCTCCCTGCTCGGCGGGCACTTCCTCGACATGGTCGCCGGGCTGCCCACCCTGCGCGCGTTCGGCCGGGCCCGGGCGCAGACCGACGTGGTCCGCCGGATGGCCGACGGCCACCGGGTCGCGACCATGAAGACGCTGCGGATCGCGTTCCTGTCCGCCCTGGTGCTGGAGCTGGTGGCCACCCTCTCGGTGGCGCTGGTCGCCGTGCCGGTCGGCGTACGGCTGCTCGGCGGCGGGCTGACCCTCCAGACCGCGCTGCTGGTGCTGCTGCTCACCCCGGAGGCGTACCTGCCGCTGCGGGCGGCCGGCGCCCGGTTCCACGCCAGCATGGAGGGGCTCACCGCGCTGGACGAGGCGCTGACCCTGTCGGCCGCCGCCCCCGCGCCGGCGCGCGGCGCGGGCGCGGCCGTCCCCGACGGCCGCGGCGAGATCCGGTTCGAGGCGGTGACCGTGGCGTACGAGCGGACCACCGCCCTGCGCGACGTCACGCTGACCATCCGCCCGGGCGAGCGCATCGCCGTGATCGGCCCCAGCGGCGCCGGCAAGAGCACCCTGCTCGGCCTGCTGCTCGGCTTCGTCACCCCGACCGCCGGCCGGGTCACCGTGGGCGGGGTCGACCTGGCCGACGCCGACGCCGACGGCTGGCGCCGCCAGGTGGCCTGGGTACCGCAGCGGGCCCACCTCTTCGCCGCCCCGCTGGCCGACAACATCCGGCTCGGCGCGCCGGACACCCCGGACGCCGCGCTCGCCACGGCGGTCCACGACGCCGCCCTGGACGACGTGGTCGCCGGGCTGCCCGACGGGCTCGCCACCGTCCTCGGCGAACGCGGGCACGGCCTCTCCAGCGGGCAGCGGCAACGGGTCGCGCTGGCCCGCGCGTTCCTGCGGGACGCGCCCGTGGTGCTGCTCGACGAGCCGACGGCCCGGCTGGACACCGCCGCCGAGGCCGTCGTCCTCGACGCCACCCGCCGGCTGGTGGCCGGGCGGACGGCGCTGCTGGTGGCGCACCGGCCGGCGCTGCTCGCCGACGCGGACCGGATCCTGCGCATTGAGGACGGCCGGGTCACCGAGCTGACGCCCACGGCGGCCGGGGAGGCCACCCGATGACCGACGACCGTCCCGCCGACGACGCCCGACCCACCCACGCGCCCGGTGCCGCCGCCGACGCCCGACCCGGCACGCAGCCCACCCTCGCGGCCGGCTCCGCTGCCGACGCCCGGACCGGGCCGGGGCGCGCAGGCTCCGCCGAGCGGGCCGTGCTGCGGCTGGCCCGGCCGTACCTGAACCGGCTGCTCGGCGCGGGGCTGCTCGCCGCCGCCACCGAGTTCGCCGGCCTCGCCCTGATGGCCACCGCGACCTGGCTGCTGATGAGCGCCGCCGGCCAGCCCCCGCTGGACCGCCTCACCGTGGCGATCGTGGCGGTCCGGGCGCTGGCGATCAGCCGGGGCGTGCTCCGCTACACCGAACGGCTCGCCGGGCACGACGCCGTGCTGCGGCTGATCACCGACGTCCGGGCCCGGGTCTTCGGCACTCTCGCCGCCCGCCCGACGGCCCGGCAGCGCTCCGGCGACGCGCTGAGCCGGCTCGTCTCCGACGTGGAGGCCGTCCAGGACCTGCTGCTGCGGGTGCTGGTGCCGGCCTCGGCGGCGGCGCTGGTCAGCGTGCTCGCGGTCGGCGGGGCGGCGCTGATGTCCCCGGCCGCCGCCGGGGTGCTCGCGGTCGGCCTGCTGGTCGCCGGGGTGGCGCTGCCCGCCCTGGCCACCGCGCTGACCCGGCGCGCCGCCGCCGAGCTGGCGCCGCTGCGCGGCGCCCTCGCCACCGACGCGGTCGACCTCACCCACGGCGCCGCCGACCTGGCCGCGTTCGGCGCCACCGGGCACGCGCTGGAGGCGGCCGGGGCGCGGGCCCGGCGGCTGGCCCGGTTGGAGCGGCGGCTCGCCGCCACGGGCTTCGCGGTGGACGCGGCGGGGGTGCTCGTGGCCGGGCTGACCGCCAGCGCGGTGGTGCTCGCCGCGCTCGCCGACGACGTGGACGGGGTGCTGGTCGGCGTCCTGGCGGTCGGCACGCTCGCCGCCGTCGAGATCGCGCTGGCGCTGGTCGGGGCCGCCCGGCAGTGGACCCAGCTGCGGACCGGCCTGACCCGGGTCGCCGCCCTGCTGGACGCCCCGGCCGGTCCGGCCACCTCCGACGGCGCCGAGGTCGGCCCCGGGCCGTACGACGTCCGGTTCGAGGAGGTCACCGTCCGGTACCGGGAGGGCGCCCCGCCCGCCCTGGACGGGTTCAGCCTGGACCTGCCGCCCGGTCGCCGGGTCGCGGTGGTCGGGCCCAGCGGCGCAGGCAAGAGCACGCTGGCCGCCGTCCTCACCGGCGCGGTGCGCCCCGCGCACGGCCGGGTCACCCTCGACGGGCGCAGGCTGTCGGCGTACCGGGCCGAGGAGCTGCCCCGCGCCGTCGGCGGACTGCTCGCCGAGGCGTACGTCTTCCACGCCTCCGTGCGGGAGAACCTGCTGCTCGGGCGGCCCGCCGCCAGCGAGGAGGAGCTGGCGGCGGCGACCGCGGCGGCCGGGCTGCTGGACTGGGTGCACGAGCAGCCCGACGGCTGGGACACCGTGGTCGGCGAGGAGGGCGGTCAGCTCTCCGGCGGCCAGCGGCAGCGGCTCGCGCTGGCCCGGGCGCTGCTCGCGGCGCCCGGTGTGCTGGTGCTCGACGAGCCGACCGAGGGGCTCGATCCCGCCGCCGCCGACGCGGTGCTCGCCTCCGCGCTGGCGGCCGCCCCGGCCGGGCACTCCGTGCTGCTGATCAGTCACCGGCTCAGCGGGCTCGCCGAGCTGGACGAGATCGTGGTGCTGGACGCCGGGCGGGTGGCCCAGCGCGGCCGGCACGCCGAACTGGTCGCCGCCCCCGGCTGGTACCGGGACCAGTGGCTGATCCAGGAGGCGGCCGAACGCGGGTACCTGGCGCTGCGCCCCTGACCTCCGGCCGGCCCCGACCCGCCCGTCGGCTCCGGGTCGGGCCAGGGTTTGTCCCCGACGACGTCCGGCGGCGACCCGTGACAGGGTGGGGCCATGCGGGGCGAGGACGACGCGACGACGGTGGAGGAACGGCTGCGGGAGCTGGGCGCACACCTGCGGGGGCCGCGCCGGCTCAAGTCCGACCTGCTGACCGAGGCACGGCACGGGCTGCTGGACGCCGTCGAGGCGTACCGGGCCGACGGGCTACCGGCGACGGAGGCGCAGCGCCGGGCGGTGGCCGAGTTCGGCTCGCCGGCGCAGCTCGCCCCCGCCTACCAGGCGGAGCTGGCGGCGGGCGCGCTGCGCGGGCTGTCGCTGCGGGTCATCGCGCTCGCCACTGTCGCGTTCGTCGCCGGCGACCTCACCTGGCAGGGGTCGAGCTGGGGCGGCTCCCCGCCGCCGGCCGCCTACCAACTGCTGTCGGCGTCGGTGGGCTGGATCTGGGCGGCCGCGTTCGCGCTGGCCGCGACAGGGCTGCTGCCGGCCGGCCGGGCGGCGCTGCGCGGCGGCGCCGACCGGGCGGTGGGGGCGGCCCTCGTCGGGGTCCTCGCCCTCGGCGTACTGACCGGCTCGGCACTCTTCGCGTGGTCGATCGGCCTCTGGGACGACGCGCTCACCTGGCCGCCCATGATCATCGGCGCGGTGGTGGCCGCCGCCGGCTACCTCTGGCTCGGCCGGGCCGCCCGCACCTGGCTGCTCGCCGCCCGCTGATCCCCGCCACGGATCGGGCGCCCCGCCCGGGCCGGAGGGCCGCCGCCCGTCCCGCACGGACGGAGGACGGACGAGGGACACCGGCCTGTCGCGCTGGCCGGTGCCCGTCAGGCCGGCGCCGCCGGCGGGGTGTCGGTGTCGAGGAACCGGCCGACGGTGGAGCGGAACTCGCGCCACCCGGACCGCTCGCCGGCCAGCGCCCGCCGGCCCTCGTCGGTGAGTTGGTACGTCCGCCGTTCCCGCCCGTTGACGGTGCTCCAGGTGCTGGCCACGTGGCCGGCCCGCTCCAGCCGGCGCAGCGCGGGATAGATGGTGCCGGTCGGCAGGTCGAGCTGCCCGTCGCTGCGGTTGCGCAGCGCCTCGATGATCGCGTAGCCGTGCAGCGAACCCTGCTCGAGCACCGCGAGCAGCAGCGCGTCGAGGTGTCCGTGCAGCGCCTGGGCCTTCATGTGTAGCAACGCTACTTGTCGGCCGCCCGCTCCGCCACCGGGGTGCGGGCACCGGTCTCCCGGAGACGCCCACTAGGGTATGTGCCCAGAGTCACTCGCCGGCGGCGGACGCCGGCGGGCAACCCGAAGCACACGGAGGTCAGCGTGGCCCGCCAGTCGCCCCAACGGCCCGACGCCGACGAGCCCGAGCTCGACGACGCCGACGCCCCGGCCGAGTCCGGCACCGCAACCGTCTCGGCCGAGGCCGCCCGCGCCCTCTGGGACGAGCTGCGCATCGACCCGGTGGAGATCGCGCTGCCCGCCGGCACGGGCTACACCCTGCGGGCCTACCGGCCGGCGCGGGAGCTGACCCCGACCGACGTCACCGAGCGCGACCAGGACGACCCGTTCCTGGCCCGCCGCCAGGTCACGGAGGAGGACGACGAGGACGACGACGAGGCCGTCGTCATCCTCGACGAGGAGGTCGCCCAGGAGTTCGCCGAGAGCGACGACGAGGAGGCCAAGGGCCGCCGCCGCGACGCGACCGACGACGAGGACGCCGAGACCGCCGCCGAGGACGACGAGGACGAGGCGGGCGACGAGGAGGTGCCGGTCTTCCTCACCCACCGTGGGAAGCTGCTGCTCTTCAAGACGCCCGAGTCGCTTGTCAGCTTCATCCGCTCCGGGGCGCCGAACGACCTGTCTCAACTGGACAGCTGGACTGAACTGTCCGAACGGGTGGAGCCGGCCGACATCGCGCCGCTCGACGAGGACGTCTACGAGCTCGACCTGGTGGTGGAGAACCTCCGCGGCGGGCACGACACCTGGGACTGGACGCTGCTCATCGAGGCCGGCGAGGTGGCCCGCGACCTGGCGTACGCGCTGCGGCTGCCCGCGGTGCTGGACATGCTCTCCGCCGGCTCCAGCCTCGACGACCTGGACGAGGCGCTGCGTGCCTCGGTCGACGGCGGCGTCGGCGGGTTCTTCGGTCGGCGCCGACTGAGGAAAATCGGGGCACAAACCGCAAGTCTGGGTTGGCGCACCATTGTCGGGAAGATCTCTGCGACCGTGGACTGGCGCGACTGACCCTTTACGGGGAGCATCAGTCTCTGGCAGTGAAAGCCTTGTGTCCCGGGAGGAGGACGACGCCGTGGCGCTCGTGCGCGTGTACTGCGGTCTGGCCTCGGCGGATCCGGCCGACCGACCGGTCTCGGCCGGTTCGACGCTGACGTCCGCTGTGGTCGACGACGCAGGCCGTCTGCTGCATGTCTGCGAGATCGGCGACGACCCCGCTGGCTACGCCCAGCTGGTCGCGCTGCTCGTGGAGCGGTCGGGCGGGCCGAGCGGTGCGGCCATCGCCGCCGACAGCGACGACCACACGGTCACCTCGCTGCTCAGCGCCGCCGGGCGTCCACTGGCGATCGCCGACGACGACTCCGTCGACGACTTCGCCGAGCGCTTCGCCGACGACGACTCCCTGGAGGAGATGCAGTCGCCCCCGGCCGAGCGGCGCGCCGTCGGCCTGGCCCGCGCCCTGCAGGCCGGCGCCCTCTCCGCCGTCACCCTCCCGGCCCCCCGGGACCTCGCCGGCTACAAGCAGGTCCTCGCCGCCCACGCCGCCCTGGCCAGCGGCCGGCACTCCGCCGCCGTCGCGCTGCGGGAGGTGCTCCGCGAGCTCTACCCGGCCGCGTTGCGGGCGTACCCGGACCCGGCCGAGCCGGTCTCGCTGGCCGTGCTGGACGCCCTGCCCGAGCCCGGCATGCTGAGCGGCACCGCGGGCCTCGGCGACGACGCCCCGGCCCCCGCCGAGGCGGTCACGGCGCGGCTCGCCGCCGACGGGGTCGCCGACGCCGACGAGCTCACCTCAGCGGTGACCGCCCTGCGGGTGGCCATCAGCGAGACGCCCCGACGCGCCACCGTCAACCGCGCCCTCACCTCCGCCGTGGCGGAGACCGTGCGACAGGCGGTCGCCTCCGTCCGGGCCTGCGACGCCGGCTGCCAGGCACTGGTGGGCGCGCTCAACGACCGGGTCGGCACGCCCGCCACCCCGGCCCCCGGCCGCCGCGCCGCGATCCGGCACGGCGAACCGCTCGGCGACGCACCCGGCCTCGCCCCCACCGGCGGTGCCCTGTCCGGCCTCACCCCCGCCGGCAACGGCCTGCGCGCCCTCCGGCCCGCCGAGCCCGAGCCCGCCCCGGGCGGCGGCCGCCGCAGCCGGCCCGAGCCCGCCTCCGGCCCGACGCCACCCCCGGCCCCCCGGCCGCTCGGCCCACCGCCGGTCGCACCGGCCCCCGTCAGCCCGCCGCCGGTCGCGCCGACGCCGATGACGCCGGCCGCGGTCGCCGGTCCCCCGGTCTCCGCGCCCCCGACGCGCCCCGGGTCGCTGCCGAGCCGGATCGACGGCCCGACCAACCGCCCGGTCTCCGCGCCGCCGCCCCCGCCGCCGGGCATCACCCCGATCGCGCCGGCGCAGCGCGGCACGGTGCCGCCGGCCGAGGCGGGAGAGCCGTTCCGCCCCACCCTGACCACGGCGGCGATCCAGAGCGCCCGCGCGGAGCGCCAGCGCACCGTGATCCCGCCCCGCCCGAAGACCAACGGCGAGCCGGCCACGCCCACGGGCGGCTTCAGCGCCACCGACCTCAGCGTTCCCGTGCCCACGCCACGCCCCGGCCAGGAACCCGCCTCCCCGGCCGACCGGGCGGAGTCCGCTCCCCCCGGCTCCCGGGCGAACTGGCCGCTGGTCAACAACCCGGAGGACCCGGCCGACAGTTCCGCCAAGAACCCTGTCGTCGGCTCCTACGGCGACCGCGGCGGGCGCGGCGTCGACGCCCCGACCGATCCGGGGGCGGAGCGCCGGGTCACCCCGCCCTGGCTGGCCGACGACCTGCCCCAGGAGCCGCCGGTGCTGCGGCTGGTCGAGCCGCCGCCGCTGGCGGACCGCGCGCTGCGCGACGGAACGGGCCCGGCCGCCGACGCCCAGCCCGAGACGCCCCCGCTGCGGCTTGTCGACCGCGAGGAGGCCGCCCGCAATGGCCGGCCCGCCCCCCGCGAGGAGCGGCCGCCGACCGAGTACCGGCCGGCGCCCCGCGACGAGCGACCGGCCGCCGAATACCGCCCGGCACTCCGCGACGAGCGACCGGCGCCCCGCGAGGAGCGGCCGGCAGCCGAGTACCGGCCGGCACCGCGTGACGAGCGGCCGGCGGCCGAGTACCGCCCGGCGCCCCCGATGGAGCGCCGCCCGCCGCCCGTGTCCGACGAGGGCGACGGCGACCTGCTGATCTTCGCCCAGGCCAAGTCCGCCTGGTTCGTGGGGCACGACGACGAGGCCGACCTGGAGTGGTCGACCACGGCCGACACCGGCTGGCAGGCGGCCGAGCAGGCCGCCCGCCCGGCGGTCGGCGCCGAGACCCCGGCGGGGCTGCCGAAGCGGGTCCCCCAGGCCAACCTCGTCCCCGGCTCACCGCTGCGGGACGAGCGACCCCTGCGGATCGTCCGCGACGCGGCGAGCCTCGCCGAGAACACCACCGGCTACTTCCGTGGCTGGCGCCGTGGACAGGAGATCGGCGGGTTCGCGGTCGGCGGCCGACCCGGCCGGGAGGCCGCCGGCGGCTGGGACTTCACCCGCGACACGGGCGACCGCGACGACGACCGGGAATACGAGTACCGCTCCGCCGGCTACCGTTCCTGACCGCCGGGAAACCGCCTCCCACCTGCGTGTTCCTGCCCACACCCGGATAATTTGACGCCACGTCGCGGCGGCCGGGAGCATACCGGCGGAACAGCCGGCGGCAGGGGTCGCCGGGTGGGAAGGCGACTCATGGCGACATCGGCGAACGGCCCCTCCGTGTTCACCCGTCGGGGGCTGCTGGCCGCGACGGCCGGCACGCTCCTGCTCAGCGCCTGCGGGCGCGGCGAGGCGGGCGAGGGCGATCGCGCCACGGCGGTCGCGCCGGGCGGTCAGGAACTGCTGGTCGGGGTCAGCCTGGAGCTGACCGGTCCCGGCGCCGCGCTCGGCGTCCTCCAGCAGCGGGCGCTGGAGATCACCCTCGAATCGCTAAACGCCAAGGGCGTACCGATCGGCAACCTCCGCCGCGCCGTACGGCTGGAGGTGCGGGACAACGCCGGCAACCCCGCGCTGGCGGCCCGGCAGGCCACCGCACTGGCCCGCGACGGCGGCGTGCACGCCCTGGTCGGCGGCACCCTGGCCGAGACCTCGATGGCCCTGGCCGGGGTGGCGCAGAAGGAGCGGGTGCCGTTCCTCTCACTCGCCTTCGGCGACGGGATCGTGCTGCCGCTGGCGCAGCGGACGTACGTCTTCAAGATGACCCCGGACGCCGGCGACATGGCCCGACGGCTCGCCCGGCTCATCGCCTCGCAGCGGCTCTCCCGGGTGGCGCTGCTGGCCGCGGACGGCCTGCACGGCGACTCCGGCGTACGGGCCATGACAGGGGCCCTGCGGACGGCCGGGGTGGCGCTGGGCACCGCCACCCGGCTGCCCCGCACCGGCGCGGACCTCCGCCGGGCGGCCCGCGCGGCGACGGGCTCGCGCCCTGACGGGGTGGTGGTCTGGGCGACCGCCCCGGACTCGGCCGCCGCGGTCGGGGCGCTGCGCCGGGCCGGCTACGACGGACCGGTGTTCCTCGACGCGGGCGGGGTCGCCGAGCAGACCCTGGAGGGCGGGAACGCGGCCCTCCTGGAGGGCGCGTACGCCGTCCACCCGACCTCGCTGGGCGGGGCGATGCTCGCCAACACCACCATGTCGGCGCTGGACCGCAAGGAGTTCGTCTACCGCTACGTTCAGCTGCACGGCGGGTTCAGCGGCTTCGCCCCGTACGCGTCCGACGCGGTGCAGCTGATCGCCGACGCGGCGCGGCTGTCCACCAGCGTCGACCGTGGACGGATCCGGGCGTTCCTGCAGAACCAGGTCACCGAGGGGATGGCGGGGATGTACTCCTTCACCCCCATCCGGCACGGCGGCATGGACCAGGGCTCGCTGGGCGTCTACACCGTCAGCGCGGGTGCCTGGACGCGGGTGTCCTGACCTGGCCCCACCGGGGCGCGGGCAGCGACGAGCGCCCGGTGGCGGCCGAGGCCGTCACCGGGCGCGTCGCGGCGATCAGGCCGGCGCAACGGCGCGCGAGCGCCGCATGGTCAGCACGTACTCGACCAGCGAGATCAGCACGTGCTTCGTCGACTCCCGGTTACGGGCGTCGCAGGCCACCACCGGCACGTCGCCGGGGATCGCGAGCGCGTCCCGGACGTCCTGCGGGTCGTGGTACTGCATCCCGTCGAAGCAGTTGATGGCCACCAGGTACGGCAGCCGCCGGTGCTCGAAGAAGTCGATCGCCGCGAAGCAGTCGGCCAGCCGGCGGGTGTCCACCAGCACGACCGCGCCGATCGCACCCCGGACCAACTCGTCCCACATGAACCAGAACCGGGTCTGCCCCGGCGTACCGAACAGGTACAGGATCAGGTCACGGTCGATCGAGATGCGGCCGAAGTCCATCGCCACCGTGGTCGTCGTCTTGCCCGGCACCTGCCGGGTGTCGTCGACGCCCACGCCGGCGGAGGTCATGATGGCCTCGGTCGTCAGCGGCGTGATCTCCGAGACCGAGCCGACCAGCGTCGTCTTGCCGACGCCGAATCCACCGGCGATAACGATCTTCGCCGACGTCACGCGCCCACTCGGGGTCGGCGGGCGGTGCGACATGTCAGAGCCTGCGAAGTCCACTCAGCACCCTCTCCAGCAGTTCAGTGCCCACCGCGTCGTCCGAGTCGTCCAGGATGGTCGGCTCGTGGACCGCGACCAGGCCGTCCGTCGCCATGTCGGCGATGAGCACCCGGGCCACACCGAGCGGGAGCTGCATGCGCGCCGCGATCTCGGCGAGCGACTGCACACGTCCATCACACAGCGCAGCGATGTACTGGTGCTCGCGGCCCTGAGCGCCGTTGCCATTGGCAGCGGCGCGGCCGCGCACCGTCGTCTCGACGAGCGCCTCCAGCGCGATGTCGAGGCGGGGGCGGGTACGACCACGGGTAACGGCGTATGGACGGACCAACGCTCCGGTCGGTTCGTCACGATCGGCCATGTCGCCGCTCACCTCCCTCGCACCCGGCACCGGCTCCGGATGGAGCCGTCGTCGTTGTCGTTGTCACCCCGCCGACCTCACGGGTCAACGGGTCGTCAGCCCAGCATTCCCGCAGCCGCGCGTGGCTGCGGGGTCAACGCGTCGCCCACCCGGTCGACCAGCAGGGCCATCTCGTAGCCCACCTGTCCCACGTCGCTGCTGCGGGCGGCGAGCACCGCGAACGACGACCCGTCCGAGATGGACATCAGGAACAGGAAGCCATTGTCCATCTCCACCACTGTCTGCAGCACCGCGCCTCCCTCGAAGCAGCGGGCCGCGCCCTGGGTGAGGCTGACCAGGCCGGACGCGATCGCGGCCAGCTGATCGGCCCGGTCCCGCGGGAGGTCCCGTGACGACGCGAGGAGCAGTCCGTCCGCGGAGACGGCGACCGCGTGCGCGACACCGGGTACCCGGTCGGCGAAGTTGGCCAGCAGCCAACCGAGATCCTGCGTAGTTGTCATCGTTCTTGCTCCTTCTGCCCGCTCCCGGCCATCGGGCCTGAGCCAGACTGCGAGGATTGCTGCCCTCCCGGAGTCGCCTCCGGGCTGGTCGGGTTGCTGTCCGACGGGTTCGTACGCCCCCGCTGCACGCCCCGATGGTAGGCCGAAAGCAGGCCTCGGACACCCTCCGGCGTACGCCGCTGCACCGCGGGGGCGGGCTTCTCCACCGCGCCGGGCACCAGCTGCGCCATCGGGGTGCGCTTGGGTAGACCGGTCGAGGTGGTCGCCGCGACGGGCACCTCGGTCGCCGCCGAGGCGGCGCGCCACCCGTCGTCGGCCGCGGTCTGCCAACCACCGGTCTGTTGCGAGGAGCGGCGGTGACCGAAGCTGTCGGCGAAGCCGGGGCGGGCACCCCCGTTGGCCGTCGGTCCGTTCTCGCGCGGCGCTCCTCCGGCCGCCGGAGTGTCTGCCATCGGTGCGTTACCTGTCGTCCCGGGTGGTGTCGGCTGCACGGCCCGACCGCTGGCGTCGACCCGGGCGAACTGCTGGGTCGGTGCACCGTTGGTCGGCGTCTTCTCGGCGGCCGGCGCCGCCTCATCCGGCCCCGGGCGGCGGGTACGGAACCAGGCCGACTCGAGCTCCCGGAAGATCGGCAGCTCCATCGTCTCGTCCGCGTACCGCTGCGGGGTCTGGGCCGGCGGCGTGGTCGGCCGCGCCTGCGGGACGGCCGGTGCCGACCGCTCCGCCGGCGCGGGAGCCTGGGCCGACGCGCCGGAGCGCGGCACCCGCGGCAGTTCGGTCGTCATGTCCAGCGCGGCGGCCAGCCGCTCGGGCACCGGCGGGGTCGCCACGTCCCGGTCGGCACCGGCGACCGGCGGCCAGGCGGGCGGAGCCGGCGTGCCGGGGGCTGGGCGCTGCGGCAGCGGGCCGGTCGACGGCGGCGAGTACGGCGGGCCGGAGTACGGCGCGGCCGAGACCGGCGGGCCGGAGTACGGGTGGCCGGAGACGGGTGACGCCGAGACCGGCATGCCGGAGACCGGCGGGCCGGACACCGGCGGCGCGGAGTAGGGAACCGGCGGGGTCGACACCGGCGGGCCCGCGTAGGGCACGGGCGGCGCGGAGACCGGCGGGACGGAGTACGGCCGGGCCTCGGGGCTGCTGGGCAGCTGCCGGGGGACGGCCTGCTGCTGGCCCGTGGCGTCCTGGTCGTCGGTCGACCGGCGCTGCGGCAGCGCGTCGATCGGCTCACCGTTCGACGTGCGCGGCCGGAAGGCCTCGCCGCCGTTGAAGCCGCTGGCGCCGGTCAGGTCCGACCAGGCCGGCATGGACCGCGTCGAGCCGGCCGAGGCCGGTGTGCCGGCCCCGTTGCGCGGCGCCGGATCGAACGGCCGGCCGCCCAGGGTGACCTGGTTGCCGGACTCGCCGGGGCGCTGCGTGGGCATCGGGTTGGCCGGGCCGTTGCCGAGCGCCGGCAGCGCGCCGAAGGCGGGGGCCGGGCCGTGCGACTGCGGGCCGGGCGCCGGCAGCGCGGGCGACGACTGCGGGCGGCCGGAGAGCGCCCGGGGCACGAGCACCGAGGTCGGCATGACCACCTCGGCGACGGTCCCCCGGTCGGTGCCCGGACGCAGCTCGACCTTGACGCCGTGCCGGGACGCCAGCCGGGCGACCACGACCAGGCCCATCATCCGCGAGACGGCCACGTCGACCTGCGGCGGCGTGGCGAGCCGCTCGTTGAGGTCGTGGAGCTGGTCGGGGCTGATCCCGATGCCCCGGTCCTCCACGTAGAGCGACGCGCGGTCGCCGACGCGCCGGGCCTCCACCATGACGTGCGAGTCCGGCGGCGAGAAGGCGGTGGCGTTGTCGAACAGCTCGGCGACCAGGTGGACCAGGTCGTTGACGGCGTGCGCCGCGACCTCGATGTCCCGGTCGATCACCCCGAACTCGATCCGGGTGTAGTGCTCGACCTCGGACTGGGCCGCCCGGAGCACGTCGATCAGCGCGGCCGGCTGCCGCTGCACGCGGGTGGAGTCGGCGCCGGCGAGCACCAGGAGGTTCTCGTCGTTACGGCGCATCCGGGTCGCCAGGTGGTCGAGCTGGAACAGCTCGGCCAGCCGGTCCGGGTCCTCCTCGCCGCGCTCCAGCCGGTCGAGGTGACCGATCAGGCGGTCGACCAGGATCTGCGAGCGGCGGGCCAGGTTGACGAACATCGTCGCGACGGACGCGCGCAGCGCGGCCTGCTCGGCGGCGGTGCGGACGGCCTCCAGGTGGACCGCGTTGAACGCCTCGGTCACCTGGCCGAACTCGTCCTTGCTGCGCACCGGCAGCGGCTCGGCGATCTGGTTGGCGAGCTGCACCGGGGAGAGCTGGCCGGTCACCTTGGGGTCGCGCAGCCGGGCCACGGCCTGGGGCAGGCCGTACTGGGCGATGGAGAGGGCGCCCTGGCGCAGGTCGCGCAGGGAGCGGGCCATCGAGCGGGCGACCAGGTAGGCGAAGAGGATCGCCAGGAGCAGCATGCTGAGCAGCAGGCCGGTCTCCAGGAACACCTGGCGTTGCACGTCGGAGCGGAGGTTCTCCGCGCCCGCGACGACCTCGCGGTCGATCTTCGCCTCGACCGTACGGATCAGCTTGGCGTTGGCCACCATCGCCGCGTCCCACTGGTCGGCGTCGAACGGGGCGCCGGTCAGGGTGTCGGCGGTGGTGATGCCGTTGAGCCAACTGTTGTAGGTGTTGGCCTCGCGCAGGTCGGGGCCGGCGACCACCTGGGCGTAGTACTCCTGCTCGGGCTGGCTGGCCACCACCTGGAAGCTCTGCAGCCACTGGCTGGAGCCGGTGCTGGTGGCGATGTACTCGTTGCGCAGGTTCGGGGTGAGCCGCTGCTGGATGAACGCCCGGTGCACCACGTCTCGGCGGCGGGAGAGGAACTCCTTGTTCCGGGCGGTGGCGGTCGATGCGCGCATCTTGTCGCTGAGCTCGTTGTCGCCGGCGAGCTGCGTGGCCGAGTCGCGGATGCTGATCAGGTCGTCGATCAGGCCGTCGTAGGCCTGCATGGCCGGGACGAGCCCGAGCTTGCCGTTGAAGACCTGGCTGCGGGTGCCGGGCAGGTCGGTCAGGGTCTGGTCGATCTCGCCCAGCAGGCCGTCGAGGTTGGCCGGGAGGTCCTCGACCTCGGCCCGTTGCTGGGAGTACCGCCCCTTGGCCTCGTCGACCTGCTTGTTGGCCTGCTCGTACGCCTGCTTGTAGCGGGCGTTGTCCTGGCCGCGCGGGACGCCCAGCAGGCGCAGCGCGTTGGTCCGTTCGTTCTGGAGGTCGTCGACCAGGTCGCCCGAGTAGCCGACGAGGTTGGCCAGGTCGCCGGCCCGGTTGGCGTTGTTGAGGGTCTCCAGGTGGTCGACCAGACCGCTGGTGCCCACGACCACCGTGGCGATGGTCGGCACGATCATGATGAGGCCGAGCTTGGACCAGATCGGCATGTCGCGGAACCGGCCGGCCGGCCGGCGCAGACGCGACAGGAAGGAGCCCGCCGGCTTTGGCCGTTTGCTCACGTCACCGCCCTCGCGATTTCTGGATCCGCATTGCCCCTGGACAAGGACCAGCGGCCGACCCTGCGGGCCGGACCATCCGAGATTCCATCACGCTACCTGCCAAAGAGAAAGCCCAGGTTGGCCGCAGCCAGCGGTGTGATGAGATGTTGATGCAATTTGATAGCAATCCGTCTGGCCGGAGTCACTGAAAGTAATGAAGCAGCCTCATCGCGTTGTCCTGCTCGCCGGTCCTTCCGGGTCCGGAAAGTCGTACATAGCGCAGCGCACCGGTCTTCCGGTGCTCTGCCTGGACGACTTCTACAAGGACGGTGACGACCCTACGTTGCCGCGACGAAACGGCCTGGTGGATTGGGAGTCTCCCCGCTCCTGGGACGCTGCGGCGGCCGTGGAGACGATTGCCCGACTGGCCAGGGAGGGCAAGGCCGATGTGCCGGTTTATGCGATCGGTGCGGACCGTCGGGTGTCCACCCGGCCATTCGAGGTCGCCGGTTCGCCACTTTTCGTGGCCGAAGGGATCTTCGCTGCCGAGATCGTCGAGGAGTGCCGCCGGAGAGGGGTCCTGGCCGGGGCGTACGCCCTGCGGCGCCCCCGGGGGGCGACCTTCGTCCGCCGGCTGGCGCGCGACCTCGCCGAGCAGCGCAAGGCGCCCGGGGTGCTGGTGCGCCGCGGCCTGGCGCTGCTGCGCGCCGAGCCGGCGGTGCTGCGGCGGCAGACCGGCCTGGGCGCCGAGGCGGCCCGGGCGGGCGAGGTGCTGCGCGCGGTGGCCGGCCTGCTCGCCGGCCACCCGCACCGCACCTGACCGGGCCGCCGGAACGCGGCGGCCCGCCGTGGTCAGCCCAGCAGCTTGCCGTACGCGGGCTTGATCACCTCGTCGATGATCTTCAGCCGCTCGTCGAACGGGATGAAGGCGCTCTTCATGGCGTTGATGGTGAACCACTGGAGCTCCTTCCAGCCGTAGCCGAAGGCGTCCACCAGCAGGGCCATCTCCCGGGACATCGACGTGCCGCTCATCAGCCGGTTGTCGGTGTTCACCGTCGCCCGGAACCGCAGGTCCCGCAGCAGCCCGATCGGGTGCTCGGCGATCGAGGGGGCGGCGCCGGTCTGCACGTTCGAGGACGGGCACAGCTCCAGCGGGATCCGCTTGTCCCGCACGTACGCGGCCAGCCGGCCGAGCACGGGCTCCGGGCCGGGCGTGATGTCGTCCACGATCCGCACCCCGTGGCCGAGCCGGTCCGCCCCGCACCACTGGATCGCCTGCCAGATCGACGGCAGGCCGAACGCCTCGCCGGCGTGGATGGTGAAGTGGAAGTTCTCCCGCTGGAGGTACTCGAAGGCGTCCAGGTGCCGGGTGGGCGGGAAGCCCGCCTCGGCGCCGGCGATGTCGAAGCCGACCACCCCGGCGTCCCGGTGCCGGACGGCCAGCTCGGCGATCTCCTGCGACCGGGCGGCGTGCCGCATCGCGGTGAGCAGCGTGCCGACCCGGATCTGCCGGCCCTCCTCGGCGGCCAGCGCGGTACCCTCGACGAAGCCGGCCAGCACCGCCTCGACCACCTCGTCCAGGGTGAGGTCCCGCTCCAGGTGCTGCTCGGGGGCGAACCGCACCTCGGCGTAGACCACCCCGTCGGCGGCCAGGTCCTGGGCGCACTCCCGGGCCACCCGACGCAGCGCCGACGCGGTCTGCATGACGGCGACGGTGTGCGCGAACGTCTCGAGGTAGCGCTCCAGGGAGCCGGAGTCGGCCGCCTCGACGAACCAGCGGCCGAGCGCCTCGGGGTCGGTGGTGGGCAGTTCGTGCCCCACCTCGGCGGCCAGTTCGACGATCGTCGCCGGCCGCAGGCCGCCGTCGAGGTGATCGTGCAGCAGCGCCTTCGGGACCTTGACGATGTCCTCGTAACGGATTGTCGCGACCATGCTCAGACCCTAGTCGGCCGCGCGGGAAGCGGCCGACGGGACCGGCCGGGATCCGGTCAGGGACGCCAGCCGTACAGCCGCTCGACGGTGAGCCGGAGCACCAGCCGGCCGTCGGCGACCATGGCCGCCCGGTAGTCCGCCCAGTCGGGGTGCTCGCCGCGGATGCGCCGGTAGACCTCGACCAGCTCCTCGACGGTGGCGTCACCGGGCGCCGCCGCGGGCGGGGTGAGCGTGACCACGCCCTCCGCGACCGCGTAGGCCCCGCCGTCGGCGGTGGTGACGTGCAGGCTGGCCCGCGGGTCGCGGCGCAGGTTGCGTACCTTGGCCCGGCCGTCCGTGGTGGAGCAGCGGATCAGGCCGGGCTCGGCGAGGAAGTCGAGGTTGGACAGCTGGGGCCGGCCGTCGCGGCGCAGGGTCACCAGCACGCCCCGGCCGCGCTCGCCGAACAGCTCCCACAGCCGGGCGGTCACGCCGTCACCCGCAGCGGGGCGAGGGCGGCGGTGAGCCGGGCCAGCTCGTCGAGCAGCACCGTGGCGGCGTCGTCGCGCTCCGGGTCCGGCACGAGCTCCCCCGCGTCGTCGAGCGCCTGCCGCAGGAACACGGTCACCGCCTCGTTGGCCGGCATCATCTTGAGGGTGGTCACCACCTGCTTGATCATCTGGACCGCGCGCAGGCCGCCGGAGGTCATGCCGTAGCTGACGAAGCCGACCGGCTTGTACTGCCACTCCGTGTAGAGGTAGTCGATCGCGTTCTTCAACGGCGCGCTGAAGCCGTAGTTGTACTCCGGCATGACGAAGACGAAGGCGTCGGAGGCGGCGACGGTGGCGCTCCACTCCCGGGTGTGCCCGTGCAGGTAGCGGCCCTCGGAGGGGTGGTGCGGCTCGTCGTGGAAGGGCAGGCCCACCTCGGCGAGGTCGACGAGGCGGACGTCGTCGAAGGCGTCGTACGCGGCGGCGAGGGTGGTGAACCAGTCGCCGATCCGGCGGCCCACGCGGCCGGGCCGGGTGCTGGCGACGATGACGGTCAGGCGGGGCATGGCGAGGTCGCTCCTGTGGTGACGGGCCGGCCCGGGGCCGGCACGGTGAACTTCGGGATGAGGTGCTCCGCCAGCGGGCCGATGCTGACGGCGAAGAGGAGGGTCCCGGGGCCGACGGTGCCGCCGAGCGCCCAGCCGAGGGCGAGCACGCCGAGCTCGATGGCCGTGCGTACCCGCCCGATCGGCAGGCCGCGGGCGGCCAGCCCGGTCATCAGGCCGTCGCGCGGCCCGGGACCGAGGCGGGCCCCGAGGTAGAGGGCCGTGGCGAGCCCGTTGAGCAGGATGCCGACGACCAGCAGGCCGACCCGGCCGGCGACCGGGGCCACGGGCGGCAGGACGGCGAGCGCGACGTCGGCCGCGACGCCGACCACCACCGCGTTCGCGATGGTGCCGACGCCGGGGCGCTGCCGGAGCGGGATCCAGAGCAGCAGCACGGCGAGGGCGACCAGGTTCACCACCTGCCCGAGGGGGAGCCCGGTCCGCGCGGCGAGGCCCTGGTGCAGCACGTCCCAGGAGGCGAGGCCCAGGTCGGCGCGGACCATCAGGGCCACGCTGACGCCGAACAGCACGAGGCCGCTCAGCAGGCGGGCCAGCCGGCCCGGCAATCTGGTTGACATGTCACCCACCCTAGGAGGCGGGTTGATGACATGTCAACCAGATGGCTAGGATGATCGGCATGGCACAACCACGCTGGCTGGACGAGCGCGAGCAGAGCGCCTGGCGGGGCTACCGGCGGATGCGCCGCCTGCTCGACCTGGAGCTGGCCCGCGAGCTGATGCGCGACGCCGGGCTCTCCGAGCCCGACTACGACGTGCTCTCCGACCTCTCGGAGACACCCGACCAACGGCTGCGGCTCAGCGAGCTGGCCGACCGGATGCTCTGGTCGCGCAGCCGGCTCTCCCACCACCTCACCCGCATGCAGCAGCGCGGCCTCGTCGCCCGCGAGGAGTGCGCCTCGGACGGGCGCGGCGCCGTCGTCGTACTCACCGCCGAGGGCCGGCGCGCCATCGAGGCAGCCGCCCCCGGCCACGTGGCGGCCGTCCGTCGGCACCTCATCGACCTGCTGACCCCCGACGAGGTCGCCGCGCTGGACGCGCTCACCCACCGGGTGGTCGACCACCTCACCCGACCCGGAGAATGAGCCGGTGGACCCCCGCATCGTGGAACGGCTCCGCTGCCCGGTCTGCGCCGAGCCGCTGACCGAGGTCGCCACCGGCGGCGCCCGCGCGCTGCGCTGCCCGCGCCGGCACAGCTTCGACCTGGCCCGCCAGGGCTACGTCAACCTGCTCGCCGGCCGCGCCCCGCACGCCGGGGACACCGCCGAGATGGTGGCCGCCCGCGCCGACTTCCTCGCCGCCGGCCACTACGACCCCATCTCGGCCGCCCTCGCCGCCGCCGCGACCCAGGCCGTACGGCACGTCGCCGAGGCGCGCGCCGACGGGGCGTACCCCCTGGTGGTGGACGCCGGGGCGGGGACGGGCCGGCACCTCGCGGCGGTGCTGGCGGCGCTGCCGGACGCGGCGGGTCTCGCCCTCGACGTGTCGAAGCCGGCGCTGCGCCGGGCCGCCCGGGCGCACCCGCGCGCGGCGGCGGCGCTCGCCGACACCTGGCAGCGACTCCCCCTGGCCGACGCCGGCACGGCCGTGCTGCTGAACGTCTTCGCGCCGCGCAACGGCGCGGAGTTCCACCGGGTCCTCGACCCGGCCGGCGCGCTGCTGGTGGTCACGCCGGCCGAGGACCACCTGACCGAACTGGTCGGCGCCCTCGGCCTGCTGCGGGTGGACCCGGCCAAGGCGGACCGGGTCGCCGAGAGCCTGGGCGGGCACTTCACCCCGGGGGCGTCCACCCTGCACCGGCGGGAGCTGGCGCTGACCAGCCCGGAGGTCGCGACGCTGGTCGGGATGGGCCCCAGCGCCTGGCACACCGACCCGGCCGGGCTCGCCGCCCGGGTCGCCGCCCTCGCCGAGCCGGTCCGGGTGACCATCGCGGTACGCCTGACCACCTGGCACCCGACTCAGGTGTAAGGCAGGCCCGCGTCAGGTGGAGAGGTCGACCTCTTCCCAGCCGGGGGGCTCGTCGTGGTACGGCCCGCGCAGCATCACCGCCCACTCCAGGGCCCACCGGCGCTGGCCGATGGCGTTCGCGTCCACCAGCCCCGGCGGCGTACGGCCGGCCCGTTCCGTCTCCAGGTAGGCCCAGTCCAGGCAGTAGTGCAGGTCCAGCAGGGCGGCCGCGTCGGCGGGGTGCTGCGGGGCGGTGAGGATCCGGGCCCGCCAGTGGCCGAAGGTCTCCCCGTCGTGGATGTGCGGCATCCGCTCCACCAGCCGCTCGTCGACCGGCAGCGTCGGGTCGAGCTGCTTGGTCAGGCCGAGCACCCAGGCCAGCGCGAAGAGCGCGTCGTGGTGCAGCACGAACGACCGGTGGTCGCCCTTGCCTCCGGTCACGAACTGGAACTCCGGCGGCGTGACCATCTCGACCAGGTGCGAGGCGAGCAGCCAGCTCATCGCCGACTGCGGCGGCATCCCGAAGCAGCGGGCGAGGATCAGGTGCAGCACCGCGATGCGGGCCTCGATCTCCACGGTGGGGCGGAGCTCGATCTGGTCACCGGGCTCCCACACGAGCGGGAACTGGGCGGGCGGCAGCGGGAGGCCCAGCCGGGACAGCTCGTCCAGGCTCGCCTCACGCACCTCCCGTGGATCGGGGGCAGGTACGGTCACGGCGAAAATTCCTGTCTGCTCGCGACGACTCGGCGCCGGTTGTCCCCCCTGGCCAGGGAGGATAGCGGTCCGAGCGGGCCGACACCATGCCGCCCCGGGGACCGCCGCGCTCAGCCGATCCGCTCGATGACCAGCGGCGTCGCGGCGGGCGCGGTCGGCGCGATCCGTACCGCCCGCGCGGCGTCGTCCCGGGCCGCCGGGATCCGGGCGGCGTCCTCCGCCCGCAGTTCGAAGAGGATGTCGCCCGCCCGCACCGGGTCGCCCGGACGCCGGTGCAGCACGACCCCCGCCGGCACGCTGACCGGGTCCTCCTTGCGGGCCCGCCCGGCGCCGAGCCGCCAGGCCGCCACCCCCATGTCGTACGCGTCGATCGCCGCGACGAAGCCGTCCGTGTCCGCGCGCACCGCCTCGACCTCGTTCGCGGTCGGCATCGGGGCGTCCGGGTCGCCGCCCTGGGCGCGGATCATCGCCCGCCACGAGTCCATCGCCCGGCCGTCGCGCAGGGCCGCGGCCGGGTCGACGTCCGGCAGCCCGGCCGCGTCGAGCATCTCGCGGGCCAGCGCCAGGGTCAGCTCGACCACGTCGGCGGGACCGCCCCCGGCGAGCACCTCGACGGACTCGGTCACCTCGACGGCGTTGCCGATGGCCAGGCCCAGCGGGGTGGACATGTCGGTGAGCAGGGCGACGGTCCGTACGCCGTGCGCGCCGCCCAGCTCGACCATCGTCCGGGCCAGCTCGCGGGCCTGCTCGACGGACTTCATGAACGCGCCCGAGCCGACCTTCACGTCGAGCACCAGCGCGCCGGTGCCCTCCGCGATCTTCTTGCTCATGATCGAGCTGGCGATCAGCGGGATGGCCTCGACGGTCCCGGTCACGTCGCGCAGCGCGTACAGCTTGCGGTCGGCGGGCGCGAGCCCCGCGCCGGCCGCACAGATCACCGCGCCGACGTCCCGGAGCTGGGCGGTGAACTCGTCGTTGCCCAGCGCCGCCCGCCAGCCCGGGATCGACTCCAACTTGTCCAGCGTGCCGCCGGTGTGCCCGAGGCCCCGGCCGCTGAGCTGCGGCACGGCGGCGCCACACGCGGCGACCAGCGGGGTGAGCGGCAGGGTGATCTTGTCACCGACGCCGCCGGTGGAGTGCTTGTCGACGGTCGGCCGGTCGACGGCGGAGAGGTCGAGCCGCTCCCCGCTGGCGATCATCGCGGCGGTCCACCGGGCGATCTCCGGCCCTGTCATGCCGCGCAGCAGGATCGCCATGGCCAGCGCCGACATCTGCTCGTCGGCGACCACCCCCCGGGTGTACGCGTCCACCACCCAGTCGATCTGCGCGTCGGAGAGCACCCCCCCGTCCCGCTTGACCCGGATGACGTCAACCGCCGTGAAAGCACTCATCACAAAAGATCTTCCTAGTCGTATGCAGATACCGGCACGCGGACCGCGACCACCGAGGGCTCGGGCCGACCGTGCCCGGCGGAGGGATCAAGCCTGACCGCCCGGAGCCGGGCACGGTCGGCCCGGGCCCCAAAGCTCAACCCCAGCGAACCGGGATCTCCATCGGCGGCTCACCCTCGCCGGCCCAGAAGATCGATCCCGAGGCGTCCACGACCACCACCCGGGGCGTACGGGCGAGGCCCCAGGTGATCGCCTCCGCCGGCTCGTCCCAGCTCGGGCCCTCCTCCAGCACGCCGGTCTCGGCGCCGTCGTCGTCGCCCGCGGACCGCTCCCAGTAGGCGGTCCAGACCTGCTGGCCGGCGGAGAGGTCGGGGTGCACGAAGACCGTGCCGCGCCCGCGCCAGGCGGCCAGCCGCTCCGGCACCACGGGCACCGGGGCCTCCCCCGTCACGGCCTCCAGGTCGGTCACGTCGAAGGCGTGCGGCAGCAGCTCGGCCATCCGCAGCGGGCCGCCCCTCGCCTCGATGAGGCACTCCGGGCCGCCCTGCTCCCAGAGCAGCTGGCGGCACCGGCCGCACGGCATCAGCGGCTCGCCGGTGGCGTCGACGCAGGACAGGGCCACGATCCGGCCGCCGCCGGTGGCGTGCAGCGAGGAGACCACGCCGCACTCGGCGCAGAGCACCACGCCGTACGCGGCGTTCTCCACGTTGCAGCCGACCACCACCCGGCCGTCGTCGACAAGCGCGGCGGCCCCGACCGGGAACTTCGAGTACGGCACGTACGCGTGCCGCATCACCTCGGTGGCGGCGGCCCGCAGCCGCTCCCAGTCGATCTCGGTCATCTACTCATTCTGACGCATGCCCTCAGGTAGCAGCGCTGGACCCCGAGAGCAGCAGTGAGCAGCCCTTTTCATCCTGCGTAGCGGTTGGACTCGGTGCGGTGCAGGACGAGGATGGCCTGCACGATTGCGGTGGCTCGGCGTGGGCAGCAGCGCAGCTTGACCAGGATCTTCCAGGTCTTGAGCGTGGCAATCGCTCGCTCACCGCGGGCGCGGATCTTCGCGTGGGCGCGGTTCACGGCTCTCTGCCTGTGTGACAGCTTCGGCCGGAAGCGGCGCCGCTTGAACGGGGTACGCACGCTGCCGTGGGCGCCCTGATAGCCCTAATGGGTGCAGAGCGGGTCGGGCTCTTGCCGCGACTCCTTTGATATCCCCGGCGTTCGACGCCTCACGATAAGGCGGGAGCTGCTGCGTGG